>CAYZJX010000037.1:0-11138 GCA_964479035.1 uncultured Desulfurococcaceae archaeon | reverse complement strand
GCAAAAAATGTTTTACTGCAGATACCTGAAGGATTAAAAACACTTATTTACAGCTTGGTAGATGAGCTTAAAAGTAAATTAATGGATGTTGAGATTAATGTAGATTTAACACCTTCATATGGATCTTGCCTAATAGATTCCGATGTTACTTCTTCTTATGATTTAGTCATTAACCTAGGTCATGAAAAGTATCCATACTGGAGTCCTCCTCACAACGTTCACTTTATTGATCTACTTTATAAAAAGTCACTAAGTATTGATGTAATAAATGAGCTTGTATCAAAAATTAGTGGGTTAGGTAGAAACATTGCCTTGTACACGACGCCTCAACATAAGCATGACATTAGGAAATTAGCTAGGGTGCTGTCATCTAATGGATTTAATGTTGTGAATAATTTGTCAAGAACTGTGATATTTGGATGTTGGTTTTCTGATCTTGATAAAGTACTAAATAATATAGATGCTGTACTAGTTATTTCAGGAGGATATTTTCATAGCATTGGAATAGGTCTTAGAATACAAAATAGCAAGCCTATTTTCAAGTTAGACCCCTACGAACAAAAAATAGAACTAATCAATAGCAAGGTCTATGAAGTACTTAAAGTCAGGTACAGCAAAATAATGAAAGCTTTTGACACTAGAAGATGGCTCCTAGTTATTGGGACTAATGGGCAGTACAGACCCAATATAATACTTAAGTTAAAGAATCTCCTCAAGAACAATAATGTTAACTACTACACATTTAAGACAGCACTACTAACCGAGCAAATCCTAAAAAACGCAGACACCACAACAATAGACGTTATAGTGGTGACTTCTTGCCCTAGATTACCCATAGAGGACTTCAGTAGGTATCATAAGCCAGTACTTACCCCTGGAGAAGCCATAATGGTTTTAAGCAATAAAATTCATGATTACGTTTTCCCATGGTAAAATATTATGATGGCTAAGCCATTAAACAAAAAAAATCTTGAATTAGCTCTCGAGTTGGTACCGCAATTTCCAAGTCCTTATGAAAATTTAGAACAATATGTGACGCCATCAAATATAGCTGCCGACATGTTATGGCACGCATATATGCATAAAGATATTCGTGGTAAATTAATTGTAGACCTAGGATGCGGTACAGGTAAACTGCTTTTTGGCGCTCTCATTCTGGGGGCTAAATATGGTATATGTATTGACATAGATCATGATGCGCTTCAACTTGCTAAAAGCATAATGAGCACGTACACGAACACACCATTCGATATAATTGCTGCTGACTTAAGGAGAGCAGAGCCTCCTTTAATTACTAAGAGGAGGATTTGTACGTATGATAAGGTAAGCTGTACGGTAATAATGAATCCTCCTTTTGGAGTTAAGTCTAAGGGGGCTGATTTCGACTTTATTAGAGTTGCCATGAAAATCTGTAACACAATTTACTCCCTTCACAAAAAAGTTCCAAAAAGTCTGGAAATTCTTAATAAGATTTGTAAAGAAGAAAATTATAAGTTATTTATAATTAATCAATATCGTTTTCCTATTAGTTGGTTTCTACCTAAGCACAAGGAAAGAAAACACTTAATTGATGTTGTCTTGGTTAAGCTTAAAAGAATTTTATAGGAGGAATATAGACAACATGGGAGAGGTAGTGGATAGGGTTAGTGAAATTAATGGTAAAGCCGTGGTGCCCGGCGACACAATATGTGTAATAGAAGAGTTCTTGCCAGGTCCATGGACATATACGGATAACGGAGTTGTTAGAGCTACCATAACTGGTAAGGTGCAAGTAGATATTGTAACGAGAACTGTAAGTATTAAGCCTTCTGTAAAGCTACTTGAGATCCCGATGCGAGGCTACTACGTTTATGGCTATGTCGTTATGGTTAAGGACGAGTTTGCTATAATAAGAATAACTAGTAGTACGCACAGGATAAAGTATACAAGTACATTCACAGGTCTTCTACATATATCACAGTCGTCAGATAAATTCATAAAGAATTTGTATGATGTTGTGAGAGTGGGTGACATTGTAAAAGCTAAGGTACTTAATGACGCTCCTCCATATAATCTCACGCTAAAAGAGCCGAAATTAGGCGTTGTACTAGCGTTCTGCGGTGTTTGCGGTGGTAAATTAGCAAAAATAAGTACAGATACTTTAAAATGCTCCTTATGCGGTGAAATAGAGAAACGAAAAGTGAGCATAGATTACGGTAATTTAAAAGGCCTATAGTCATGGTATTGAAACTAGCATTAAATTGCGGAAGTATTGACGATTGCATTGATTTAGCTAACTTTATTCTAAGTTACAAAGGTGTTAATGCATCACTAATAAAGTACGAGGTAAGGAGAGGATGCTTAGAGATATTCATCTTCGGGACAAATATTGAGAAAACAAGCGTTAAGGCAGCTGTACTTAAAGCGTACAGAGAGTGGAAACACATTACTTTATGGAGAAAAGAAGGTAAGGAAATAGAAATAGAGTACTTAATAAAAATTGTGGGTAAACCCTTTATTACGGACGCACTTAATGAGGTTCTAAATATCATTGGAATTAAGGCGGAAATAAGTAATAAGCGGTTAATAAGTAGTGCTAATTGGGATACTATTTATTCAATTGCTACTAAGCTGGCTCACGCTTTAGAAGAATTAATTCGTAAGTATCCTAAGGCATCTCATTCGGCCAAGGCACTAGTAACTTCATATGTGGCGTTAACTGACGTTAATGTAAACGAGGCAATAAATCGCTTAAGAGAAATAAATGCTATAACAATCAATGGACACAGAGTACTAGTAAAAAAAGAGTGGAGGCACTTATTAAGGGAACTGCTAGAACGAATATAGGTGTCAATAGTGAGAATAGAGGTAAAGAAATTGACAGATAAGGAGGTAGTTATAAGGTTGCTTAATGAAGATCACACTTTAGGCAATTTAATAGCTAAAATGGCACTCAAACACCCGCATGTTAAGATGGCGGCATACGTCATTGAGCACCCGCTTGAGGGAAGTCCTACAGTCAGGATAATAACTGATGGAGAAGTAAGAGCTATTGATGTTCTTAAAGAAGTAATTAAGGAGTCGGAGAACATATCCAGCAAAATACTTGACTTACTAAATAATATCTTCTCAGGTAAGGAATTGTGACTCTTAAGAGTGAAACTAGGGTATTGTTCATACACTCCATAAAATCCAGCAAAAATAACATTAAGCTTAAGTTTTACGCAATAATCCGCGGGAATAAGGGATTAGAACATCTAGGTATGGTTGAAAATGACGTTAAAGATGTTATTGAAAGCTTAAGAAGAAAGGGCATTCTAGATGAAGTTAGAGTTATTGTGAATTTAGATAGCGTAACCTCCTTACAACGACAACCCAGTAGCATCAGACCTGAGTGGACTAGTCATGTCTTGAAAATATTTGACATACTTGAAAAAGAAGTAGTTAGGTTAATAGGGATGTAACGTGTATTAACCCTAAGGGTATGGTGATAGCTATGCAGTTTTGCCCTAAGTGCGGTACAATAATGACACCAAGAAAGGAAGGTAATAAAGTAGTGCTCATATGCCCTAAGTGCGGTCTTAAGCTAAAACCCCAAGGAGATGTTAGAATTAGCAAAAAATTAGAACATAAAGAAACGGAAAGAATGTATATTCTTGATACCGATGAAATGTTTAGGGGTGTTCCAAAAGCTACAGGTGTTAAGTGTCCTAAATGCGGACATGACGAAGCTTACTACACAATAATACAGACGAGAAGAGCTGATGAACCACCAACTAGGATATATAAATGTACTAAGTGTGGGCACGTGTGGCGTGAGTATGAATAAGTAGCTAGGGAAAAATAGTTATTAGAACAACTTATTAGCTCAAAAACGTTACATGCAGTACCTTTATATCTTCAAACAACAAATTCCTTTAATGGTGGTTTGACTTGAAAGTAACCTTTAGTGATGCTAGATTATGGAGATATATAATGAGTGCAGTGGGAAAATTCATTGAGCTTGGCAGCTTGTACGCGAGTGAGTCGGGATTATCTTTCAAGGCTATGGACCCCTCACGAACATCTCTAATAGAGTTTATAATTCCGCGTGAGGCATTCGATGAATTTGTTATTGAGGGTGCGCACAAGCTTACGTTAAATATAGAGGATATAGGGAAAATTTTAAGAACAGCTGAGAAAGATGATAAAATAAGCATTGAGTGGACCGAGTCAACCATAACCTTTATATTTGAGAGAAGAGGTGTCCCGAGATCATTTACATTACCTCTACAAACAGCTGTTGAAGCTGAGGAAATTCCTGAACTAAGTTTGGATTTAAAGAACGCATACAAAGTGAGTGGTACGGTACTTTATGAGTCAATTAAGGGCATTGAGGACGTTGGTGATGTCTTAAGGATAGAAGGTGATGAGCAACACTTGAGCTTAAGATCCATCAGTGATATAGGTGAAGCTGAGGTAATATTGGATGTCGAAAGAGGAACCCTAGAGGAGGCAGAAGTTAATAATCCTGGATTTTCTGTAGCCTACAGCATAGAATACTTTAGCTATATGAAGCAACCAATAAAATTAGCGGACTATGCTTACTTGAGAGCAGATAGTGACATGCCGTGCCACCTAGAACTTAACTATATGCAAGGCGCCAAATTCAACTACTATGTTGCTCCACGAGTTGAGTAGTGTGAAAGTGAGGCATGATTATGTTAAAGATCTATTGCGGCAATACTATTCAGAAGCTGATTTCTATTTGCCTAGAGACTTCGTACTTAGGGAATTTGCTTTTCAACAATATTCTTCTAGGGCGTATATAAGGCACTTCTCATTTCAGAGCAAGGCACTTCTCAAAGAATATTTAGTTAAACATACGCCAAGGCAAGCATATTATTCAGCTGCTCTCTACAGGGATCCGGCAGCTGAAAGAATGGAAGATAAGGGTTGGATAGGATCCGAGCTTATGTTTGATATAGACTCGGATCATATTGCAGGGTGCAGGTACACTGAACTTCAAGTTAATTCAATAAAGGTGACAATAATAGATAAAGAATGCATTGAGCTGGCCAAGGAGCATGAACTAAAACTGCTTGATATGCTTAAGAATGACTTTGGTTTTTCAAGTGATGAAATTTTGGTTTACTTTAGTGGAAATAGAGGCTTCCATACCGTTGTTCACCCATCTGATGAGGATTGGTTAAAGTTAAGTCCTTACTTAAGGCGTGAAATCGTGGATTATATTAAAGGGGTAGGACTTAATCTAGACATAATAATTCCTAAACCTAGGAAAGGCATCAGATTGTATCAACTTACGCCCGAGTGCGGAGGGTGGAGAGGTAGGATTGCCATGAAGGTGCGGAGTTACAGCGAGGCTTTAGCTAACCTAGATCACCTTCTTAGTGAATTAACTGCTAGTATAGACGAACAAGTAACCCAAGATGTTTCGAGGTTAGTGCGGATTCCAGGAACAATAAATGGTAAGTCAGGCATACCTGCTAAATTGTTGCTGACAGAAAGCAATATAATCGAGTTTGAATATAGTTCTCACCTATCTCCGTTTCGAGGATATGCCGTAGTTGCTTTAAACACTAAAAAATTACCTAGGAATATTAAGGTACTAGAGTACGAGATAATAACAGATAGAGAGATCCAGAAATTACCCCTACCTATAGCTATGTTTCTAGCCCTTAATGACTTAGCTATTATAAAATCCGTAATTTAATAATCTCAAGGTCCAGGCTAATAGTATTGACGTGACTTCTCACAATATTTCACTATATCACTACATATTTTAGTAAGTACTAATGTATTCGTATATGGAGATAGGTAGAATGCTAAGAGACCTAATAAGAAATGAGTTACTGAGTGACAAGCTGTATGAAATAACATCAGAGGTGGTTGAAGGCCTAAGTAGAGATGTTATTGAGACCCTCATGTGGTGCCTATCTCGTAATGAGAAAGAGATATGTACTAACTTCAAAAATATAATTGACGAATTTATTAGAGCTTATCCTATTTTAAGAATGTTCAAGTATATGAGCACAGAAGTGATTCATGAAGCACTCACTACTCTAGATAAGAACATCTTAAATACTGCTCTTCAAATAGTTAGAAGATATTTCGAGGCTCTGATAAAGGGTGTGATTACTCATGATGATATGGTACCTGTTGTAGTTAAGAAGGACATGCTTCTTGAGGGCAGAGTGATACCTAAAGGTGCTCTTATTCTAATTAACATAAATAAGGCATTAATGCTAGAAGCTGCTTCATATGTAAATATAGTAATTCCATAGCCTTAGAAAGCGCTTAAAGCTGTCATCTCTGGATTTCATTTAGGTTAATGCAAGATACTAGGAAACTAGGCTATCTAATAGCACGTCCTCTATGTACGGTAGCAATTCTGCTATTCCTTCAGCAATTTCTCCGCTTATCCCATCAATTAACATAAATTTTTTAGTTTTTCCATTATTTTCACTTAACACACCTATGTAAAATGGATAATATAATAGAGTTATCTCATTAACTCTACCAGAAAGTGATTCAATAAAATCAATGAACTTCTCGGTTGGAACTATCGGGTATATTATGGCACCGTTCTTTTCACCTCTGGGCTCACCATCATGTAACTCAACATTATTTTCACGTATCATTTCTTTTATATCGAACATGTATTTTAGTACATCTTTTCTCAACTCTATAACATCAGCGTATACGTCTATTAATGACCTATTCGTAAGTGATGTAGCTATTGCCTTAATTTTTTGCTCACTTAGATTTAATTCCATAACTAGGTCAGATATTGTCTTATAACCCTCATGAGCTAGAATTTTTAACAACTTTAAAGCGTCCTCATTTATATCGGCAAAACTGCCTATATCCCTCAGTGCTCTAACAGTCTTATTATCGCTAACAATAAGGAACCCCTTAACACCATCGAAGGTATACTTAACTAAGTTTGCCTCGGCAGTCTCTGTTTCTGCATTATATAAATGAACAGTACCTCTAATGACTACGAATGGGAGATATACTAAACTACAGCCGACTATGTTCCGTTTTTTCTTAAATAGAAATCCCTTTGAAGAGTTCTCTAAAATACTCAATGCGTTGTCTATATTGATATTAGGGTGACAGTGAGTGACAATATATCCTGATATCCGCGGTAGCTTAAGTGCCTCATCCCTGCCAGCAACAATAACTCCTAATCCAAACTTAACAGCAAGTTCATATGCATCAGCATGAACATCTTTTAATGAAACAATTACAAGCTTATCCAAGTTGCCCTCCTGCTTCCATGTAACGAATTTCTCTACTTTTTCTATGTTTAATTCACTATCTACCACCACAAAACCTAGTCTAACATTGACACCTGTAACTGGAGTTAATACTGCAAGAAGATCCAATGTATGTGAAATCTCACCCATAGTGAGTACATAGTTCTTATAAAGATTGAAGCCGAATTTTCTAAGTATTTTAGCTAAGCCATCCACTACATTCTCCTTAGTCAATTTTGGCTCATGCTCCTGACTTATATCACGTCTATGTTTACTGTACCTTAACTCCGTACTACATCACCTTAAGTTGATTAATCACTCTTTAATTCCTTGATGTTATCTTATACTTCTAAGCTTAAAAGAACTCTCACACTATTTCCAAAAGAATATTATTACTCAAGCATTAAAGTCGATGAAAGTAAGCCACATTTCCTATTTGTAAAGACTCGCTCATGCTATCATTCTAGGATTTCATTGCTTCCTGCCCGGTAGTTCAATTAGTTCTAATATTACGGCGATAAGAGAGGACTACATGCCTTAATGTTTGTTGAAGAGCTCTAGCACTCCTAATGCCTTCTCTGGAAGCCGCCCATAACGAATTTTAATAACTGATTTCTTCAGGTGCCCTTTCATCTGATAACTACTTTCTTAAGTATACTTCACGATTAGGGAACTTTAAATTTATATAGTTCACATATATTTCCATGCAGCAGCAAGTAGTACATTATTTGTGGTGCATGGCGGGCCCGCGGGGACTTGAACCCCGGACCACCGGCTCCGCAGGCCGGCGCCCTATCCTGGCTAGGCGACGGGCCCTTCCATAAGGAATTAGAAATAATTCAAAATATTAATGTTATGACCCCATACTTTTAATTTGTCTTAACTCTTTTTGTAGTATTCCTCTACAGCCGCCTCGGCCATTTTACTAATTATTCTTTTCGGGTCCTCAGCCTTCATTACTGCTGATGCGACCAACACACCTGTTGTGCCTAGCCTTATTGCTGCTCTGACGTCTTCCGCCTTAGATATGCCTGCGCCAGTAAGAATTACAACTTCATTATTGACTTGCCTAATTATCTTTACGGTGTCTGTTATAATTTCTGGCTTGGCTTTTGATACAGCTATACCTGTACCTATGAGTTCTGGTGGCTCAACAGCTATGATGTCCGGCTTCAACATAGCTACAGCGCCAGCAACCCTTGGTGTGTCAGCGCAAACAAGCGTTATCAGATCCAGCTCCATCGCTTTCTTAATATTAAATTCTATCTCGCTAAGCCTTAATTTATGCTCGCTATGATTTAATATGACACCAGCTGCTTTTGTATTCTTAATTATCTCTAGTGGTAGGTAGCCAGTGTTAGCACCCAAATCGACAGGGTCTGCATGTTGCGCAAAAACGGGTATGCTGACCTGCTCAGATATCAGCCTAAGTTCAGTTGCTGGGGGAGCTATAGCTATTAAAACATTACCACCTAATCCTCTATATATTTCCTCGGCTGCCTTAGCGATTTTAAGTCCCCTACCACCAAACGCTGAGGCATAAGCCTTATAATTAATTACAAGTAGTGGCTTCTCTCTTACCTCACGTTTCATACTCATAATTAACTACCTTTATACCAACTTTTACGGGCACATGTATGCAATGTATAAAAAACTGTGGCTCATTTTACCTAGTTAATACTCAGAGCATTTCCGTTTTCTCTTTAGGACCCTTAGCCTTAATAGCCCCCTTAACTTTCGTAAATCTGTCCTTAAGCTTATTTAATACAGAGGGCAGTGTCGTGTACTCCATTTCTTCAGGTCCTAGCCTATGCGGCATAAACGGACCATGCCTCCTCATATAATCAGCGACTAGCTGCGCTAACCTTCTAGTTTCATCAAATGCTGGGTCGTCAAAGAGATCCGCTGGACCAATAAGTTTTCCATTCTTAACCTGGAATCCTAAGCCAACAAGTCTCGGCGGCCCGTCAAATCTGGTACATTTCGCATATCTCTGAGGTACCGGCATCAGCGGTCCATGATGACTTCCTCTCATCCATCCAGCAACTAAGTGGGGAAATGAGAATGGCTCTAGCACCTCACCAAGAGCTGGGAACCCTGACTGGGCCCTAATAACAGCTACCGGGTCGTCCTTACCAACATAACGGCCAGCCATTAAGTTTAATCTCTCAACACTCACTACTGCTGCTATTTCATTGTCCTTCTTCCTAAATACCCTCCTAATGATGTATCTTCCTGGTGTGCCAATAAGTGCTAATATATCATATAGCTCTTCTGGCGCTGAAAGAATTACTGATCTTCCTTCAAATACATCGTAAACCTCAAACTTGAATCCGTCATGAAGCTTTGGGTCTATTACCAGGCCTGCTGTGTTAAAGGGATCAGCAAATATCCTAAATACCGGTAAGTTAAATGCACCAGGTTCTGTCTTGTCTGCCATAAACACTACTATAGGCTCTGAGGGCCGCTCAGTGAACTCCATTTCAGCTACTCCAGGGCCTAGGCCTCTAACATTACCTGAGAAAGCTTCACTCAAGAGGTCTTGACCTGCTGCATAAAGACCCAACTCCTTAGCTACCGATGCTGCCTCCTTAAATGCGTTCCACGCAAGCTCGTGGATTTCAGGTGCATCAACACCTTTTCTATGAGTCATAATAAGCTCTAAATCATCCCCCACATTGGTAACATAGAAATCAATTATTAACCCCTTACTCTTAGCCTCTGCTAGCACTTTAGTAGCTGCTGCAATAGTATCAGGATGAACTACGTGGTGACCAGCAAGAGACCCTATATCAGCTTTAATAACAGAAACTGTAGTCTTCTCCACCATATAAACCCTGTTACAGATAGTGCTCAAGGCTATTAAAGATTCAAGTGTCGAAACGCATTCTACTTCCGGGTAATCTTACCAACATACTTACAGGCCCTCTTCAATTGCATACTACAAACATAGTTATGAATACTTTCTATACTCAACTCCGGATGCATTAAGCAACTCCTTAGCTTACATATTCTTAAAGCAAGATAAGCTACATAATCTAGTGCCTGTTTAGTTAACTCAAGCACCATCTTAAATGAAGATGCTTCTCCTGCAGCTAAAATAATTGTATTCCTAAGTATTTCGTATGTCGGGTGACTATACTTAGCTATTTCTACGTACACCCTGCGCATGTCCTTCTTAATTAGACCGGGAGTGTTTGGCAAGTTAATTATCATACGTACACTGAAGCTGGTAGCATGCTTTCCTCTAAGACGCAGTTCACGCCATATTGTTTCTTCATCACCTTCGTTCTTCACGAATAAATAAAGCGACTGAACCGCCGCCTCAATAATAAACTTAAGAATATGTAAAGAGTCAACTACGTGTCCACGTAATATATTTTCCGTCATTAATGCTAAGCTACCGTCTATAGCCTTATTCCAGATATTATTTAAATAAGTATTATCTTCAAAACATGATTTAATACCGCGTAACATCCTCTGGAACCCAATAATAAACCCAAATAACTCTGATGGCATACTCAAGATCGTGTAGCCCTCCCCAGTCATGAAATACAATATACTACCCTGACGTATAATAGTATTCGCCTCTAGATTTCTGCTCTCTATCTAAGTATGAACCTGGCTTGTTAATCCGCGGCCTACCTGTTCTGAGGTCTCGCCTAAAAGTTATACTAATGTCTTTTAAGAAAGCGTTCATTCCTTCCCTAAGACTTACAGGGCTTCGCGCCCATCCCTTAATTGCTGGTTTTCCTGAAAACACCATTACCCTATCAGCTATGTAATCCAGTATTGATAAATCATGATCGACAACAAATGTTACGACTTTCCTAACCTCACAAACCTTCTTTATTGCCTTACTGATAGTTAGTCTCTCTTCGACATCAATAAATGCTG
>CAYZJX010000036.1:0-11209 GCA_964479035.1 uncultured Desulfurococcaceae archaeon | reverse complement strand
ACTGAAACTATATCTGTATCTAGCATTTCCTTCTTATTCTTAACTAAAACTTCAAATATTCTAGCACCTATCGTGCCGACATATTTTTCTATAAATGTCAGCACCTCATCAATATTTCTACCATTACGCATTTCTTACCACCTTCTTTCCATGAGAGCACGGTTCAATACGTATCTTAGCATCAGAGTAAATAAAATGTAATTCTTTGCCCTCAAATAACCTATCAAGAAACACTGCTAAGGCTGCAACCTCGGAATGAGGCTGATGACCTATTGCAACATTATAGTCAGCTGCCTCATAGAAGTATCTAGGAACTTTCTCAGCACCTACTACGACTAGAATATTTTTAGAAGTACTTCGTATCTCACCAATAACGTCGTCTATATGAAGACCGTACATAGTTAAGTGAACAACTACACCTCTTTTTTTCTTCCACTCCTTAACATATTTTTTAGATGGTACCCCAGCTGCTATTCGAAAGTCTTTTTTGCCCCACACCTCACATACTCTCCTTAATGAGGCGATTACTCCTTCATCTAAGATATCTCCTAATATAAAACCATCAGCACCGAAAGCCCTTGCAACTAAACCCACATGTGTTGTTAATCTCTTATCTCTTCCTGGTCTATGCCCGATCCTTAACACGTATACTAATTTCTTCCTTCTTGATGAAATCAGCTATCACCTCCTTTAGCGTGTCTAGGTTTATTTCCTTAAGAGCCGAAATCCTGACAACGCTCCATCTCCACGGGTATATGTCCGGGAGAGTCCTCCTCACCGCATCCTCAACCTGATGCCCTTGATCATCACGTAAGTCAATCTTATTGAGAGCTACTACCAAGGGTTTCCCCATGTACCCTATCTTAGCTAACGTACTCAAGGAAGAATTCAGCTTAGTAAGGACGATGTCCACGTCTTCGGAAGAATCAAGAACAAGTAAGGCTAAATCTGAGGAACTAACTTCCTCTAGCGTAGCATAGAATGCTTCAATTATTTCCGCTGGTATACTGCGTACAAAACCAACGGTATCAACAATAATGGCAGTTAAACCATTTATGTTTGTTCTCTTTGCTTTCGGGGAGAGAGTAGTAAACATCTCAGGTCCTGCAGGCTTATGCTCATTAGTTAACTTATTAAAGAGTGTAGTTTTTCCTGCATTAGCGTAACCAGTAATTGCTATGTGCGGAAAGCCAAGAGCTCTCCTTTTATTCCTCTCTAGTTCTCTCCTAGTCCTAAGCGAGGAGAGTTCTCTCCGTATTCTAGATAATCTCCTCTTTAGGTGCTGATAATACTTATCTATAGCGTAAGCTCCAGGTCCCAAGAAGCCGGGTAACTCCCTTAATTTTGCTCTTCTTACCCATTCCCTAATCAAAGGTAGTTGGTGAAGTATCCTAGCCATCTCTATCTGAAGCTTAGCTTCCTTGGATCCTGCGTGAAGCGCGAATATCTCCAATATCAACATAATTTTATCTATGACATCCACCTTAAGTTCACGCATTAAGTTAATGACTTGTCGAGGGTACAATGCATCGTAGATAATTAATTTTGTGTTCCTGTATCCGTTGTTATGGAGTTCATTTACGATGTTTTTCAGCTCGCTCAATCTACCTTTACCTACGTATGTTCTTGTATCTGGTCTATACTTATTCTTTAATCTTACTACCTTAACATGTCTTGGTTTCAAAGAATCTACGAGAGCTAAAGCCTCACGTAAGTCGTTCTTCCTGGCAATAAGCACTATGTTCTCATACATCTCTCTCGCTACCTTTCTTTCTAATACGTACTATATCTCCCAATGTCAGCTCTTTAATTCCCTGTCGTGTTTGAGTAGTAAATAATGATTCAGACTCAACTACTGGCTCGAGAAGCCGAATTCCCAGTACCTTCTCTAGTTTCCTTGCTAGATCGATTGAGGGAACCAGCCTCCCCGACTCTATCCTTTTAATCACGTTTTCACTCTCTCTTACGGATTCAGCCAGCGTTCTTTGAGACCACCCAAGTCTTTCACGTGCAGTGCGCACTCTCTCAGCAAAGTCGGGCACAACTTCATAGTTATCTAACTCAACATCCCTGGACCGTCTAGGACCGGACCTTCTAGTAAATGCTGTACTCTGAGGTGTAAGCCTCCTCTTAAGAGTAGGTGCATATTCTTTAATTTCGGCACTAATACTCCTTTTACCCATTTTAGCGTAGCATGCAGGACATAATACAAGCTTAGCACCTTCTATGAAGACTATCTTACTTATTCTCTTCTCTATAGGCCTGCCACACATTTCACAGTATACTATGTTGGAGGGCATGGATATACCTTAAGATAATATGGGACTCAGCATATTTAGGTTTTCTAGCAGAATACTAAAATAGTGGTGGAGTATTTTGGCAGAGATAGATCTAAACAATGAGCGAAGAAAGGGTGTTACTGACTATGTTAGATACCTAGAGATGAGAATACAGGAGTTAGAAGCCGAAATAACTTATCTTAGAAGGGAAGTCAATTACTATAAGCAGGAAATTGAGAAGCTTCTATCTACACCGCTTATTGAAGGTGTGGTATTAGAGGTGCTGGAGGATGGGAGAGCAATAGTAAAAAGTTCAACAGGTCCTAACTTAATAGTTAACATAGCTGGTGGCATAGATGCGAGTAGGTTGCGGCCAGGAACGCATGTGGCCTTAAATCAGAGAGGCTCAACAATCGTTGAGGTTCTGCCAGTAAGAGAAGATCCTTATGTTAAAGCCATGGAGGTTATTGAAAGGCCTAATGTAAGATATAGTGACATAGGAGGACTTGAAGATCAAGTACGAGAAATTAGGGAGGTTGTTGAATTACCGTTAAAGCATCCTGAGATATTTAGGGAATTAGGTATTGAGCCGCCGAAGGGTGTGCTCCTGTACGGACCTCCAGGCTGTGGTAAGACTTTACTTGCTAAGGCTGTAGCTGGAGAGTCGCAGGCAACATTCATAAGCCTTGTAGCATCAGAGCTTGCTCAAAAGTTTGTTGGAGAAGGTGCTAGAATAGTGAGAGAGCTCTTTGAGTTTGCAAGAAAGAAAGCACCATCTATTGTTCTAATAGATGAAATAGATGCAATAGCGGCTAGGAGACTTGATATAGGAACTAGTGGTGAGAGGGAGATACATAGAACGCTGACGCAATTGCTTGCTGAATTAGATGGTTTTGACCCCTTAGATAATGTTAAGGTTATAGCAACTACTAACAGGTTAGATATACTTGACCCAGCACTATTGAGGCCGGGCCGCTTTGATAGAGTCATAGAAGTGCCTTTGCCAAATCTTAAGGGCAGGTATGATATATTTAAGATACATACAAGGAGAATGAAGTTAGCAAAAGATGTAGAGCTTATGGAATTAGCCAAGTTAACTGAAGGTGCTACTGGCGCAGATATTAAGGCGATATGCACTGAGGCAGGTTATAATGCTATTAGGTCAGGGAGGAGGTATGTGGTAATGGAGGACTTCATTAAGGCAATTAAGAAACTTCTAGGAGGTAGGTATAGGCCTTACGTGCTCAGCAGCTCGAAAGAGAGAGCAATAGATAAACAGGTGGTTTAAGTGTGAGTATAGTGAGGAAGGCGACTTCTGAGGAATTAAGGTATCTAAGAGCAATAATTAATCATCAATTAGGTGTTGATGTAGGTAACGTATTATTTGAGAATGAAGTAAAACTCAAGATATCTAGAAATACTGGGAGGATTAGAGAAGTATATGATAGGTATAACCGCAGATTAGCGTCTGTAAGAGCATCTTCATACACATTTAATCTTACATTAATTGCAGCGAAAATAATTCATAGAATAGTTAAGCCGCCTAAGCTGAGGGTCGTTGTCGTTAATGAGATAGCGCCTGATATTATTAGAAGTAGCACTCTCTTTGCACGTCACATCCTTAGTATTGATGAGGACCTTAGAGCAGGAGATGAGGTTCTAGTTATTGATGAGGAGGATAACCTCCTATGCATCGGGAAATTAGTTCTTTCTCCTATAGAGATACTTCACTTTATAAAAGGTCCTGCTGTAAAACTTAGAGAGTGTGGTGAGAAGTGTGGTGAGAGTTAAAGTACACATATACGATGAATACCAGGAGTTCCTTAGAGAGTCTAAGGATTGGGTGTTAATAACGGGATTTCCAGGTTTTGGGTATGTAGGCACTATCGCGACTAGGTACTTAGTAAGTAAATTAAACGCCTTGAAAATTGGTGATGTCCTCACAAAATATATGCCGGATTTCACAGCTCTCGAGGACTACGGCCTAATGACACCTTATGAAATATTTATGGTTAAAGACAGGAGACTGCTGATATTAGTCAATAATGCGCTACCACAGCCGCCTGAAAGGTTAGCTTATGCTTTAGACTTCGTCAATTGGTTTAAGGAGATAGGTGGTAGCAAAGCGATATTAGCAGGGGGTCTAAACATTAAGTACAAAGTAGGTAATGAGGAGTTTAGGTGGATAGCTACTGAAGGATGTAGGTGGAAATTTAGTGAACCTCAGATAGACAAAGGGCTGTATATAGTTGGACCTCTGGCTTTATTCTTTATAGCATTAAAACTTAGGAAAATTCCCACACTCGTGATATTACCTTACACAGAGCCAAGTAGGTATAACCCGAGAGCAGCTGCAGTATTTATCGAGAAAGTTAATGAAGTTCTAGGTCTTAACATAGATATTGGTGACTTGCTACAATATTCAAAGATCGTTGAGGAGGCTGAGGCAGCTCTTAAAGAAGCAATGAAAGCTGCTAAGGAGGAGAGAGGTCCTAGGCCATACATGTAAGGCCTGAGTTATTATGTTATTGATCCTCACAAATCTCAATAAACTCTAGATATTGGTTTATATGGGCATCAATTATTTTTTCTTTTAGTAGCTTCTTTCGCCCCCATGGTACGTCCTTACAAGTAAAGATAAGTATTTTTTTAATGGAACTCGGTACTTTGCGTAGCAAAGTGCTGATATTATGAAACATTATTTCGAGAAGCTCATTTGAGACAGTTATTGGTGCCTCAAACTGCGAGTAAGGGTATGTCTGGTCAATATCTATTGGAACTATATCAAAGAAGGGCAGATAAGCCATAAAATACACATCATTAATATTTATGTTCATCTTCCTAATTATATAATTACGAGCTCTAGAGAAAGTTATTGAGTATCTAAACGGTTTTTCTAATGGTGTGCATGGAACTAATGCAACTACTTTATGCTTAATACTTTTGCATTTATTTAGTAGGCTTTTTCTATGTCTGTATAATTCTGGTCTATAGTACGATGATGTGTCATAAAGGAATAATCCGTGAACATCACCTTTAACCCTAGGATCTAATTTCTCAATCCAGTCCATATACTTGATTATATAATTAAGTGCTTCCCTTATAGATGGGTGGGTTCTAGCGCGTTCCTCAATTAGCTCCCATAGCCTCCCCTCACGTATAGCTACTTTAACTCGCTTTATTTCCCGATTTATCATGTGTAAGTTATGAATAGCTATAAGTGTTGTTCTCTCATTCCTATTCATCCTTAGTAACTCCTCCGGTGTGTATTTGCTGCAGATCTCGCATTCACAGGGGAAGTAGTCTAGGTCTTCAAGTCTATATGTTCCATGCTCAGTCATGTATCTGTTTTCCCTAGCATAAAGTATATATGAGGCGGAATCGAAAGTATCTATACCTAATGCAACGAAGAGAGGAATCATTATTGGGTGACCGCCACCAAATAAGTGAACAGGTTTATCCGGTGGCAGAATGGTCTTAGCTGTAGCAACCATATCTACTACCTTCCAGAATTCGTATTTTTCAAGTACTGTTACTGGACTACCTATGGCGTACATTGAATAGTAGGGAATCTTAATTGCCTCTAGTGCAGACTTCTTAACTAAATCAATAAAGATCCCTCCTTGTATGGGTAAAACCCAAACAATATCGCTATCCTTAATTAGTGGTAGAACCTGGCGTGCGCGTTTCAATGTCTCGTCAACACTCCATACTGCCTCTTCGTAAGGAGCATTATCTCTTGTTGGTATATCTGCAATAACAGCAATATCGGAGCCTATTTTTATTTGAAATTTAACTATTTCAATTGGGTCTATCGCAACTTTCTTCTTTCCATATACTAGTAGCTGATATGCGCCTGAGTCAGTCATTACTACTCCATCAAAACCTGTTACATGGTGAACATCAATTGCAGCATCATTGCCGTATTTTTGCTTTATGATGTATGCATTAGTTATTATTTGATTAAAACCCACTTCTCTTATTTTACTAACAGGTACCTCTGTTTTTTGTTTAAAGGGGTTTATAACAGGGAAGAAAGCAGGTGTTTCGATTACACCTGATCTTGTGCTTAGTTTCCCTATTCTACCAGCTAAGTCTTTGTCCTTTATCTCGAAGTTCAATATAATTCAGCCTAACTTCTTCTTTTTCTCTTCCATATACTCTTGCCAAATACTGTATAATTTGCTTGCTAAGCCACCAGCTCCTTCGACACCATTTTCTGTTACCTTGTATCTATCGTATACTATTACCATTTTCGCTTCCTTAAATACCTTAATAGTGCCTGGTGGAAGATTGAGTTTTTGCTGAACTAATGCAGCAAATTCTTCTGGGTCAAAGAGAGGCTTTTCCACAGATATTATTTCAGAAACTCTTAATCCGCTAATGAATACCTTATGATAGGTGTTCCCATCAGATGATTTAGCGTCTTCAAGTATTAAGTGCAGAGTTAGTCTATCACCTACATCTATACCACGCAGTCTACCCTCATAGTAGGTGCCATCAACGAGTTTTACTATAACCTTGGAATCAATCAACCCTACAAGCTCTGTTATTAAGTTCTTTACTGCGTTCTGAATGCTCATACTACTTACCTAGTGGTTATAGAGTGTGATTTAATATAAGTTTTAATTAGTCTTAAGGATCTCTGTATTTTATGTTTTTTTACTTAATTTGAAATAGACCTTATCTAAGTAATCGAACGCATCTATTATATCACTTCTTAAGGTTTCTATGACTAAAAGGTAGCCCCAGAGAGAGATTAGTAGCTTATTGGGTTTTTCACTACTTAGTGTCTTCTTTTTGGATAGAACATATCCCCAAATAACTAAGTCTTGCCCTTCCTTGAACTTGGGTTTCTCATGTGAAATCAGCACATCTACTCTATCTCCTTCATCAAATATTAGAAGATCTTTAACTAAGTCTAATTTGATGGAGATCTCATCGCAATCAATACTTAATATATATACTTTAGGTATGAGTGACTTCTCAATTTTCTTTACTATTCCTTCAGCTTCTATTAACCCACTTTTTACTTTCACTTCTATGCCCTACTACAGCTTTCAAACACACTTTAAAAGGCTAGTTGTCATTGGGGTAGATATGTTTGGACGTAAAAAGAAGGAAAGTAGTGAATTTTGCTTTGAAATTAAGGCTCGTGGAGGATCCAGCATAAGTATTGATACAATAAGATTAGTACGAAGCGTAACTAGCATACACCCTAAGGCAATATTAAAAATAGAAACAATATTTACATCGCGTGGACACAGGTCGTTAATTAGAATCACACTACCATCTAATACAGAGCCCACATATGATTATGTTAAAGTACTTGAGACTATTCTGCAGTCACTCCTACCTCCTGATGTAAATTTTGCTCGTGTTGATTGCGATAGCAAACACCCTTTCTAGTTAATAGATTACATACCTCTAAAGGCTTTACACAGCGGTATATTACAATTTTTCCTAGTAAGTACGCTGATACTAATAGAAGTATAATGATGGGTGAAAATATCAATGGCGTTCCAAGGTACATTTATGCTTCAGCTAATGACTTTCTTAGACACTGTATAATAGTAGGTACTACGGGCTCGGGAAAAACTACTACAGCATCTGCTATCGCAACTCAGCTCAGCAAGTATGGTGCAGTTATAATTATGGACTGGTACGGAGAGTATAGTAGCTTACTAAGTAATGTAGAAATAATAGAGCCTAATAGCTCTGTTCCTATTCCCATACCTAGTGATGTTGATGACATAGTAACAATTTTTGAGGAAGTATTAGAATTAAGTTCAGCCCAAGCATACATTCTTCAGCGCGTGGTTGATGCATATAAACCGAGTACTCTTTCCGAATTAATAGAGTATGTAGAAGCTTACCCTGTTGAGGCTAAATGGATTATTGAATCAAAGCATGCACTATTAAGAAGAATTTCTATGTTATTAAGTAGAGAAAAAATATTTAGCATAGGTAATTATAAGCTGTTTCAGCTACTGAAAGTTCAGCGACCTTTAATTGTTGACATTTCAAAGATAAGAAACATCATCTTAAAGAGATTGGCTGTTATCGCTCTGCTCAAGGCTGTTGAAATAATTAAAAGCTACAAAAAAATTCATAATGAAGTCTTTATAGTTCTTGAGGAGGCCCATAACGTCATTGCAATAGGTAAGTCTCTAATATCTAGAATGTTATCTGAGGTTAGAAAACTAGGGGTTGGCATCATATTAATTACTCAGTCTCCTTCGGTAATGGGTCATTCCGTTATTATGAACTGTAACGTAAGAATAGTGCATTCTCTTAAGTCAAAAGACGACATAGAACTAATATCTAAGTCCGTAGGCTTATCTAAAGAATTAACTGATATTATTCCAAGACTAGGAACCGGAGTAGCAATAGTTGATTCACCTTCAATTATGGTACCTGCACTAGTTAAAATCAGGTATATCAAGTAGTACATGCCAAGCATTACTTAAAATGGTTCTGAGTAAATACTTCATTGTAAAAACTTAAATCCAGTTACTGCACAGTGATTAAGAAATCGAGTAGCTCATTTATTACTGAGTCATCTACTAGCCAATTAATACCGGCCTTACACTTTCCCCTACTATAAAGTACATCAAGTACTTCTTCTACTACTTCATTCACGGACTTATTTGTTACATCTATTTCACATACTTTATTTGCAGGGTGCTCTGAGAGAGCATTAGCTGTACAGATACCTAGAAGTTCCGATTCTATGTTTTCCTTAATTTTAGTCAAGGTCCATGACCTACTCACCAGCCGCTTAAGCAACTCCCTAGGGTCTAGCCTTAAAATAAAAATTTTAATTAGTAAGTCATCATCTATTATTTCTCCATAGTGGCTGTCTATGATTATGAGTTGCTGTGTATGCCAAGCCAAAGTTCTAATGTAGTTCTTTAGTTTTTCTTCATCTATGATGTAAGTTTCACGTTCTTTATCATATTCACTGTATAGCTTTTTCTCAATAACTACACTACTTAAATTTAAATAAATTGCATTAAGTTTACGTGAAAGTTCCCTAGCTACAGCAGTTTTACCTACCCCTGGGGTTCCACTTATAACTACTATACTACCTTGGGGTCCCACGGAAACACCAATATAGTAGCAACTTATTTCAAAAAGAATTTTAGGTTAACTCGTACTATAAGTGTCTTTGAGCTCTCAGAGATTAGCTATTTGAATGGAAAATTTGAATTACTCTATTTTATTCTTCTTCTTTCTTCTCCTCTTTCTTTTTCTCCTCTTCCTTAGCTCTTGAAGCAGCAATGATGTCATCAATTCTTAGTATTAAAGTAGCCGCTTCAGTACCAGCCTTTAGTGCATTTACTTTGACAGCAAGTGGTTCTATGACGCCGAGTTTCTCCATATCTTCTACTTTGCCTGTAAATACATTTATGCCGTATCTATAGCCATCTAGTCCTGTATGTGCCTTTCTCAGCCCTGACAACATTTCTATCGGGTCATGACCCGCATTTTCTACTAAAGCAGCAACTATGCCTTCTAATGCTTTCGCGAACGCTTCTATAGCTAGTTGCTCCTTACCTCCTACATGGGTTGCATATTCTCTTATGTGCTTAGCTACTTCTATTTCGAACGCGCCTCCACCATAAACTATCTTAGGTATCTTAACTATGTCGGCGACAACACATAGCGCATCTCTAAAGGATCTCTCAGCCTCATCAACTATTCTCTCTAATCCGCCTCTAATTACTATGCTAACTGCCTTCGGGTCTTTAGTCCCTTCAATGAATACCATTTTGTCTTCTCCAACCCTCCTTTCTTCAACCAGCTCAGCGTAGCCTAGGTCATTTGCTGTCAAGTCATCAATATTTGTTATGATTCTGCCCTTCGTTGATCGCTCTAGTTTCTCCATGTCTGATCTTTTTACTCTTCTTACTGCTAGTATTCCTTTCTTTGCTAGGTAGTGCTGAGCAACATCATCAATACCCTTCTGACAAATCACAACATTAGCACCAACAGAAGCAATCTTCTCAACCTTCTCCTTTAGAATGTTCTCCTTTTCTTCGATGAACTTCTTCATCATTGTCGGATCAGTGATTCTGATTTCTGCATCAATTTCTGTTTTTTCTATCTCTAATGGAGCATCAATTAATGCTATCTTAGCATCTGAAATTCTCTTGGGCATTCCTGGATGGACAACCTCCTTATCAAGCACAATTCCATATACAAGCTTTGTATCTGCCAGAGAACCACCGTGTTTCTTTATGATTTGAATGTTGTCTATATCTACGTACTTCTTTCCGCCTCTGTCCTCAACAATTTGCTTAACAGCCTTAACAGCTATTTCAGCAAAGTGGTCTCTTACGCCGTGAACTGCTTTACTCGTTAGTGCTGTTGAAGCTATTTTCTTGAGTGTTTCCTCATCACTTAAATTAATACTCTTTGCGATTCTTTCAGCGTACCTCGTCGCTTCTTCAAGTGCCTTCTTGTATCCATTAATTATTATTGTTGGATGTACATCTTTAGCAAGAAGTTCTTCGGCTGCTTTTAGTAGCTCACCAGCAAAGATTACTGAAGTTTTTGTTCCATCTCCTACCTCTTCATCTTGGCCTTTGGCAATTTGAACCAACATTTTTGCTGCTGGATGTTGCACGTCCATTTTGTCAAGTATTGTAGCACCATCGTTCGTTATGGTTACATCTCCTAGTGTGTCAACTAACATTTTGTCCATTCCTCTAGGACCGTACGTTGTTTTTAGCATTTCAGCAATAGTTACGGCCGCCATCATGTTAGTTCTTAGAGCATCCGCACCAGTAGTTCTCTGAGTCCCTTCCTTAAGTATTAATACAGGAATACCTGCAGTTGGAATTACACCACGCTGGCCCTGACTCATAATCCACTCCCTTGAGTCTATTTTGAAGGACCTCTATATAAGCTTTTACTTCAAGCAC
>CAYZJX010000035.1:0-11238 GCA_964479035.1 uncultured Desulfurococcaceae archaeon | reverse complement strand
AATTTATTAGGATTCTTAATCCCTCATTAATAGGTGGAGTGCTTGATTGAGTATGATGTTGAGAAATTTAAGAAGCTCTTCCCGAACCTCGCTAAAGAACTACTCGAGGGCACATCAAGGCCTGGAAGAGATCCGCTTAGGGGGTTCATGCCAGGTCCTGTAGACTTTATTAGGAGGGCTAGGACAGTTGAGGAGGCTGAGGAGGTCATTAATTATCTCGAATGGAAAGGTGAAATTAATAGGAAGGAAGCTGAGGCACTCAGGAAGCAGCTTCATGAAAAGGGTCTCGAGAGTTTTGGTAGAAGGAAAACCCCAGGCTACTACTTCAGATATGCCGCAGGACTCGAGGAATAGGCTTACTCAATCACGGCATCACTACCGAATTCGCTTAGGTCCCATGCAAGCAGCGGCATGAAAAGTAGCGACTCCAGGAGTAGTATGTCCAGGAACCCTAAGTAAAATAGCAGTGGGAGCACTGGACCATAGGGCTCAATAATTCCCTGAAGCTCCTCAGGCCGTGCATCACTACTGACCCTACTCTTGACCTCAGTAGCTATTCTCCTCAAGCGCTCTAATACTTCCTCAGCCCTTAATCTTCCTTCTTCAGTAAGCTTCAGGACTCTCCTCTTGAATATCCAGAAACCCCTCTCAACTTCTACAATAAGACCAAAGTCCTTAAGCTCCCCAACTGCCCGCTTCACAATATCCTCCCTAACCATTAAGGCATTAGCTACCTCCTCAATACTTTCAGCACCAGAAGCTATAGCAGCTAACACAGCATCCCTAAAACTAATCTTGAGGGTCATACTCCCCCAGAACTCAACTAAAATTTAGTAGATTATTTAATTTTCTTCGCTAATGCGGGTTAGGTACTGCTGCTGACATTTAATAATATCCTGACTGACAAGTACTATAAAGTGTGTGGTAGGTCCTGAGACAGGAGTACTAGCTACTATGGAACTATATGAGCTAAGACTTCATGATATTGCTGAAGACCTTAAGAAGCGTAATATTGAATTAAGTAATTAAAATAAAAAGTAGTTAGACCTAATGCTCCTCTATAATCTCCCAAATAACTACTCCCTTAGGGTCAGGGCATTGAATTTCTCTTACCTCAGGCAGCCAGTCATCTGGCTCATCAATTTTTCTCTCCTTAGCAGGCAGGAGCGGGAGTAAACTTGCTAAAGCGTACATACATAAAATGCTTATTTGGTCCAGGAAAACTTATTTTACCGTCTTCTACGCAGAAGCAGTCACCTACTTTATGAATTTCGCATTTTCCTCTAATTTCCTTAATCCTAATTAACAATGACTTCACTGAGTATACCCGCATAATTTAGTACTGCCTAAGAATATTAAAGGTAAGCTCAATTATTTTTAAGGTGCTACTAAATTGACTGAAGTAAGTAGCTTGCTCAAGGAAAACTTCTCTATCCAGGAACTCATCAAGTATGTGAATGACTTGTCCTACTTCCATAGAATTCAGGGGTCCAATGAGCTTGAAGCTGCAGGCGAATACATCTACGAATCCCTTAAGGACACCTCACCAATATTTGATGTTAAGTTACATAAGTTTAGTTACTTAAGAAGCTATGGAGTACTAGAACCTATTACAGGATGGTGGATTAAGGATGCTGAGTTGAGGCTTATAAAGCCTACCAAGAAGTTGCTACATAGTTTTAAGACCTCTAGAACACTCGTAGTAGCTCATAGCCCTGGTGGTGAGGTAGAAGGTGAGATTATCTATGTAGGTCAGGGTGACAGACCTAAGTACTATGAAGGTGTCAGTGTTGAAGGTAAGGTGGTTCTCTCTCACGGTAGTCCTTACCTAGTATATCGTGAAGCCAGTAAGAGAGGTGCTGCTGCGGTACTGCTTTATAGAGAGAGCGGAGGTCCTGAAACTGCTGTTCCGTACATGGGTCTATTCCTAGAGCCTGAGGAAGCTCGGAAGGCTAGGACACTGGCACTAAGTATATCTAGGGCTACAGCTAGTGAGCTCCTCCGCTATATTAGAGGTGGAGATAAGCCAGTGATCCATGCTAAAATAGTAGCGGGGTATAGAGAGAATCCCCAAATACCTGTAATTACTGCTAAGTTAGGTGAGGCTGAAAGTGAAGTACACGTATTTGCCCACTACTGCCACCCTGGAGGTACCGTCAATGACAACGTCAGTGGGTCAGCACTACTGCTTGAGCTGGCTAAGGCCTTCTCTAGGGTATTTGAGAAGACCTCAATATCTTTGCCTAAGAAGCACAGCATAGTCTTCCTATGGTTTCCTGAGTACTCAGGCTCACTAGCCTATCTGCTATCAAGAAATACCACCAGCATAGTCTTTGGCATTAACTTAGACATGATAGGTGAGAAGCAATGTATTACTAACTCAGTACTAAGCTTCATAAGGCCACCACCAAGTATGTTCCATCCATACGAGGCAGTAGTCTACTATGAAGTTAAGAAGTCACTTGCTAGGGCATCAACATTTTCATCACCTAGGAAGTTAGTTGCTGTAAGATTCGATGTAGCACCCTACGAAACAGGCAGTGACCACGATATCTACCTACACCTCAACATACCTGCAGTAATGCTTAATCAGTGGCCTGACAGGTTCTACCACACAGACCAGGACACCATAGATAAGTTCGACCCTGAAGTAGCATCACTCATAGGTATTGGAATTGGTTCAGCAATATACAAAATAGGGTCAGGTGACGTAAGTGAGTACCTACTAAAGAGTTACATTCTAGAATACCTAGGTTCAGAAACTTCCTGGGTAGAGAGTAAGTTCACTGAATATAGGTTTAAGTACTTATGTAATAAGCTAACTAATAGCCTACTAAAATATTACGGCAGAACACTAGGTTTAGATGCTTTATGCAGTGAGTTAGGAAAAAGTCCAGGCTCAAGTAATGAAAAATACATTTACACAGGGCCACCGGGCGTTGTAGGACTTAGACTGCTGATGAAGAAGCTTCCCAGCAATGAGTACTATAAGCTACATGACTTAATAAGTAAGGAAAGATACTTAAGAATGCTACTCTCAGGATTCATACCTATGGTACTCAGGGAGCCGAAGACTATTAATGAGCTGAGAGACTTAATTCTAGGCGAGCTAGGTATTAGCGTGAATGAGGATAAATTAAGGCTATTGCTTGACGTACTTATTAAGGTTGGCCTAGTAGATAAGTACAGCACGTAGGGCAGGGCAGGAACGCAACTAGTACTGTAGTAGTATATATATCCCCAACCCTATAAGCACTACTCCCATAGCTGCTGAGAGCACTTTGCTGTACCTTATTATAAACTCCCTAACTTTAGCGGCTTCAGCCACCTTAAGTGAGGCTACAAGAACTACTATAAGTGGCAGCACAAATATTAAGTTATAGTAGGCTAGCCACATAAGCGCTGAAGTAAGGCCTAATCTAGATATAATGCCTGTAAAGACTACGTAAGGACCTGCAGAACACGGCAGTACAGCATAAGTTACTAAGAAACCTAGTACAGCAGACATTAAGACTGAACTCTTAGCTCTAGGTATTAGCCTAAGTATTTTCTCTCTACCAATAACCCTACTCTCAGCCTCTGATGTCAGTACTATCCATAACCCAAACACAATAGCAACTATCCCAAAAAGTTTTAGAGGTATGTATGCGAAAGCCTTAGTCAAGCCCACGCCTAGAAGGTAGTAACCTACATAAACAGAAATAATGAATGGAAGACCTGATGTTACCATAGCCCTCCTCAAGCTAGTAGAGGCCCTCATTCCATATGTTGCTGTAGCAATAAGCAGTGTGACGTATACGTATATGCAACAGGGATTTACTGAGTCATTTAAAGCTAGTACTGAAACCGTAGCGAATAGCTCAGGGCCGCTCAAAGGCACTGCAGGCGTAGTACTGGGTGCAATCTTAGTGAAGTGGGATATTTCAGGTAAGTACTCACCTACGAACTCGGTCTGATTCTCGACAATTAGATATTTTATAATTCTATAGCAGCCTCCGTAAATCGGTATTTTAGTTAGTGATTTTGGAGCTGATTGAATTAACTCGTTCCAGAATGTTAAATTCTTAACATCCCCTATGACAACGGCTACTATACCTTCCTTACCTACTACAAAAACCGTAGGTATTTCAGGAGGCATCTCGTACTTCGAGATCATATCAAAGAACCTCACCCTACATGAGGTATTGGTTGCTATATCACAAAAAATAGTTATGTTGCTGTAATGCTCAAGAAGAAACTCCTTAAGCGAGACACATGCCTTACAACCTACTGACCCATAAACAAATAAGTAAGCTGTCGTATTTGATTCATTAATTAACGGGTAGCTCCCCTGACTCACCGCACTAAGTGATTGTACGTATGCGACATAGCATGTTGTGAGCACCGCAAGCATGAGGACTGTGAAAGCAGCTGTTCTATAGGCACTAGTATTATCAAGCACAGTGATTTGGCCCCCAAGTAAGTAGGATATTAAGTGAGTATAATACTGTTGCTTAACATAGTGTACTTACGGGGATACTTGGTGGGGTGCGTGGCAGTTACTGGAGGTAAGGGAGGCACTGGCAAAAGTACTATTGCAGTAAATATTGCCTTAGCTATGGCTGAATTTAGGGATGTTGTATTAGCTGACCTAGATGTTGAGGCACCAAATGACCATATACTTCTTAATGCTGAATTAGAAGGTAAAGAAGCAATTAAAGTTATGGTTCCCTTCATATATTACGGTAAGTGCGTTAAGTGCGGCTCGTGTGCTAGGGTTTGTGATTCAGGTGCGATATTAATCCCTAAGGGTAAGTATCCATTCATTCTTCCGAGATTATGCAGTGGGTGTAGGGCCTGCTACTTTGCGTGCCCAACTAAAGCTATTTCAGAAGGATTTAAAGTAATTGGCTATTCGTACAGGACGAGAGTTGAGTTAGGCAGTAAGTCACTGACCCTAATAACAGGTATTTTACGTGAAGGTGAAGAACATGTTACTCCGGCAGTACTAGCTACTAAGGAGAGAGCAGTTAGGGAGTATAGGGATGTTCTTGTAATTGATACTGCTGCTGGATCAGGAAATAATATTACAGCATCTCTTGAAGGATCAGACCTAATAATAGCTGTGACTGAGCCAACTCCATTAGGTGTACATGACCTTAAGCTAGTCCTTGAACTAGCTAATAGGCTAGGTATTGAGGCTCTAGTCATAATTAATAAAGTAGGTATAGGACCTAAGAATGAAGTAGTCAGTACCACCATTAAGTACAGTGCTAAGGTAATTGCTGAAATACCATATTCTAAAATTATTATTGAGTCCTATGTAAGGGGAACTCCAATAATTGAAGCCAATCCAGGTCACCCAGTAGCAGCTACATTTAGAGAACTTGGGAAGTACTTGAGTGAGGTGCTTTAAAGTGATTGAAATTGCTGTAGCTAGTGGTAAAGGTGGTGTAGGTAAGAGTACCGTAGCTGCATCACTTGCAATATACCTGTCCAAGAAAGGATATGACATAGTTCTAGCTGACGCAGATGCTGAAGCACCTAATGCACACTTAGTACTAGGTATTAGTTCATGGGATGAAGTCAGAAACTATAGTGAAGGCTATATTGCTAGAATCGACTACAATAAGTGTAATAACTGCGGTAGATGTGCTGAGGCATGCGCATTTAAAGCTGTGAGATATGTGGGGGGCAGGTATGTTATTAGTGAGCTCACCTGTGAAGGCTGCCTAACATGTTCATTAGTATGTCCTAAGTCAGCTATATCACGTGCCAGAGTAATTGCTGGTGAGCTTAGACTAGTAAGGAGAACTAAATGGGGATTCCCACTCATTAGCGCTCTCCTGAGCTTAGGTAGGCCTAACTCAGGTAAGCTAGTTACTGAAGTAAAGAACACTGCTAGGTCTTTAGCTACGGATAATTCCCTAGTTATCATTGACTCAGCCGCTGGAATAGGATGTCAAGTAATTGCTTCACTAGCAGGTGCCCACATAGCAGTACTCATTGCTGAGCCAACACCAGCAAGTTTTAGTGATTTAAAGAGGGTTCATGCGGTAGCTAAGCACTTTGGAATACCATCAGCACTAATCATTAATAAGTTTGACATAAACCCTGAGTATGCTAGTGTAATTACTGAGTACGCGAAAAAGGAAAATATTGATTTCTTAGGTGCCATACCCTACGATGACCATGTACCGAAGTCTCTTAGTCTATTAAGACCGCCAACTGAGGCATTCCCAAGCGCTCCTGCGAGCAGAGCCCTTGAAGAGATATCGAAAGCATTTGAGGAGAGAGTGCTCAGGAGCTGGAGTGAGTGGCGTGTAAAGTTCAAGCCCCTTGAGGCCAAGCCGTACGTACCTATAATTATTAAGCCTAGCTAGTACTGAATTATTGGTGAGTGAAGTGGTTAGAATAGCATTCCCTACAGGAGATATAGGCGGCTTAGACGATAAGGTGTACCCGCGATTTGCTAGAGCACCAACATTGACTATTGTGGAAGTAGATGAAGCCTTCAACATAATAAATGTTAAGGTGCTGAGAAACCCTGCCATAGATGCAGCTAGAGGTGCTGCAGTCAGAGTTGCTGAATTATTATCCGATGAGGGTGTTTCAGTAGTAGCTACTGCTAGCTTAGGTCCCCACGCGTCAGCTGTGCTTCAAAATTTAGGCGTGCGAGTAGTCTACGTAGAGGCAAATGCAGTTGTTAGGGGAGCTCTGAAGAAGGTGAGAGAAACACTAAAGTAATTTTTTCCCACTTCTTACTCGTACCTTAGTGCTACAGCTGGAGGTATTTTAGCTGCTCTCTGAGCTGGAAAGACGCCCCCTAATATACCCACAATAATTGTGATTCCCAGCGTCCGTAGGATGAGTTCAGGGGTTATCATTGGTGGTGCTTTAATTACTATACTTGCTGTAGTTCCTTTAATTATGAAGCCCCCGCTGGCTAATAAGTGAGCTCCTGCAATTCCTAGACTAATTCCAATTGCTGCACCAACTAAGGACATGAGAAGTGCCTCAGCCAGTATCATGGCCATTACTTGCCCATCAGTAAATCCAAGTGCCTTAAGAACACCTATTTCTCTTGTTCTCTCAATAACTGATGTAATCATTGTTGCCGCCGTACCTGCAACAGCAACAGCAAATGCTGATAGTGAAGTAGCGAACGTTATGAAGTTCATAGCACCTGAAATGGAGCCTACAATTTGTGCTATACCCTTAAATGATATTATGTCTATGTTGTCTCCGTAAGTATCCCTTAGCTTACTTACGAC
Source organism: uncultured Desulfurococcaceae archaeon (assembly GCA_964479035.1). Taxonomy (GTDB): domain Archaea; phylum Thermoproteota; class Thermoprotei_A; order Sulfolobales; family NBVN01; genus B83-G16. The sequence goes on along the minus strand of CAYZJX010000035.1, from coordinate 3,985 downwards.
TGCTGAAACGTAGTCAGGTGACTTAAGAATTATTATTATCCCCGACCACGACCCCATGTGCAGAATCTTACTTCCTGACTCCAGAGGAAGGAATATTGCCTTATCAGGTGAGAGTATCATTGCGCCACCGTACTCAGCTAAAATACCCTTAACCCTAACTGATGTTCTGGAGATTTTCACTTTACCGCCTGAAACAACCTTAGTAAGCATTATGGGTACTGCGTCACCTACATCATAGAATTTAGTTCCGGTTGATTCAGAGTAAGCTATGTAGTAACCAATCAAAGCACACGTAATTTCGCTTGCTGACGGTATGTCTCCCTCTTTAACTTCAAGCCCACCTATAACCTTAAAGAGCAGGTCCATGTCAATGGCATAAGCATATACCTGCAGCTTTTTCTCAGGTGTACTAATGTATGCCTGGGTTAAGTAGAAGGGACCTGCTGTATCTACTTCAGGCATATGCTTAATGAAGTCAAGGTCATCTTCCTTAAGCGTGTACTTCGATGTGCTAAAAAGAACTATGGTGTTCTGTCCTAAGGCGAGGAGCTGCTGCTGAACGTAGTGAGTGTGACCCTGAACTACACTAGTTATCATGACGAGTGCTAGAGGGCCTATAGCAATACCTACTATAGTTAGAATTGCTCTCAATCTCCTCTCAGTGAGTGCTTTGAAGGAATACCGAATTATGTCTGGCACCATGTACAGCATTACTAGGCACCTTCATAGGTCTCCGGTAACCTGTGCTTTTTTAGGTACGATCTAATTGCTAAGCCTACTAGTACTAGGAAAATAACAACAGCTATAACTACTATAACTGCCCACATATCACTTACCCATGCTAGCGGTCCTGCAGGTGTTGTGGTTGTTTCAGTTACATTCTCTATTATCACATGCGCTGTGGTATTGATTGTTAAGAGTTCATTATACGGGTTCCTGTACGTAATTATGACGGTAGCCTCACTAACAGGCCCTGAACTAAGCTTAACAGTAAATGAAGTTTGAGATGATGGATCTAAGTCACCTACGAAGTAAGGCTCAGACTTCTTACTGCCTGCTAGGACAGCAACCTGTATCCTCTGTGCTTGAGCATTACCTAAGTTAGTTATTGTTCCTGAAACATGTAATTCACCGATTCTCCAGACAGCCTTAATATCACTTAGATGCAGCTCTATGTAGGGCTCAACAACTACACTAAATGACATGTTTACTACTCGATTATTTCCGCTGACGTCCGTATAGATAATAGCAGCTGTAAATGGTATTGTGCCGTAAGTAATAGAAACACCAGCTTGAGTAGGTATAGGGTTGAAATATGTAGTAACATTAACTTGCTTAATATTACCAGGCTCTAAAGTACCTAAGTAGTAAGTCGTCTTCTTTACTAATAGACTACCCATCGTTGGAATTATATTTAAGTATACATTATATATAGGTGACGTACCTACATTAAGTACCTTAACCCTCATGACCCCTTCACGCTCTTCAAACCTTAGTGTTCCGTCAGTCCATACCATGACTATTTTAGTAGTTCCCAATACATGGATTGGCACCTTAAATACATAGTACCTCAGGTTATTCCAGTGGTCAATAAAGGAAACGTTCATTATTGCGTAGTACGTACCGGGTGCTATATTGAGTATGTTTACAGGTATTATGAATGTTAAGATATCACCCTTACTAAATGAAGTTACCTGCTGCCCAATAATTTGGGCAGGTACCGTAATAGGTAATCGCCCAATACCAGGTATGCTAATGCCTTGCACTCCTGCACCACCTACTTGCGGTGTGAGCGCTGCTGACGTAGGTACTACCTTTACCTTAGATTCATTATTTAGTGACGAAACAATGCCCTCAGGCATTGTGACCTCAGCTACTACACCAGTTATTGATGGAAAGTCCGTATTTCTAATGATTATATAGAGCACATTACCATAAGTACCTGGCTCTCCAGTCTTACCGTACCATCCAGATACCACATACTCCAGCCCGTGCTTAACTTCATTAATTATTATTGGAATACTAAATTCTGCTTCTTCCTCTACACACGCACCTCCAGATAGTATAGTGTACTTTAAGTGCAGTGTTGCATTATACCTGCCTGGGCTTAAGTTACCTACACTCACAGTAAAGTCCAGTGTTAAGGTTCTATGTGACGCTATAGGCCCCTCAACATATGCTTTAGCTACTTCTCCTTCCTTAGACCACGTTCCCTCAGGCAGCTTCAGTTCCGCCTTAATACCTGCTATGTTGAATGGATAGTTATTAGCTAGTACGATGGTATATGTTGCGTTTTCCGTATTCGGGTAGACTGGCTGATTATCCTGCCAGCCATAATTTACTAATTCAACACCAGTACTACTAAGTGCAGCATAGTTCTCAACCATTAATGTCTTTAAGAACTCATCAGTGTAGTTTATGAATGCTCCGCCAAGCTCAAATGCGTAGTTAACTACAATTTTAAATACTAGGTCGCCAGCTGTTACATTACCTAAGTCAACATAGAGCACCGCTCTGCATGAGGCACCACTATTTAGTGCTGTAGCACCTAAGGTACTGCCCTCAATAGTTACTACCGACTTATTTAAGGGTTCTATAATAATTATCACATTACTTGCTGAGTACCTACCAGTATTTACTAACTCGACATGTACAGGCACTGACCGCTCTCCAGGGTAGGCGGTCCGCGGCTCGGTGGTCCCCCACCACATTTTAGTTAATTCTAGCCTAGGCCTGAAGTCTTCCGGATTACTGACAACTAACTTAATGGTAAATTCCTTGCTTCCGTAGAGGTATGAAGTGCCTGCCGAAACTACATAATTCACCATGAGCGTAGCATTCCACACACCTGGAGAAACGTCATCAGCTATGTCTATAGTGAATGTCAGTATTCCAACACCTCCAGCTCTTATTCCTGCTGTTAGACAGTCGCCGGAAGTGCTCTTTAGCGTAAATCCCTCAGGAAGCTTAAGCCTAGGTATTACAGTTGTTACTGGGTCCTCACCTAAGTTAGCTAGCCTAATTTCAAGGTTTATGTTTCTGGATGAGGGAAATGCCCAAGTATTTACGTTATTGTATACCCACCTCTGTGATACTATGTAGAGGATTTCCTCCTCAGATACTCCTGCAGTAAAGTTTAATTCCTGAGTTACCAGGAATTCTGCGCCCCTATAATTAGCCAGTATCTTAAGCTCTAGTGTGAATTCCGAAGCAGCCTCAACTACGCTAGCATTTATGTCACTGAATGTTATTGTGAAGACCTCGCCGTAGCTTATTGGGCCACTTACTGTGGCAATAACTACTTGGCTGCCGTTTCTCCAAGTATAGCCCTCAGGCAGCTTCAGCCTAGCTACTAGTTCATCTATAGTTACTTGATCTAAGTTCTGCAGCATGACTTCTAGACTGAGCGATCTGGACCCACTATAGGCTATATTGCGGGTCCAGACAGCACTTACTAAACTCAAGTTAATTGGTTCAGGACGATCTACAGTAATCTCAAATTCAAGCTCTGAGTAGGCGCTGTAGTCAACACCATCTTCAGTAAGTGCTGTTACATTAGCTTTAAGATTCGTTATGTATGCCCCTGCCGAAGTATTGAGGGGAATGCCGATGCCTGCAAACGTAAGTACTGCCTTATCATTTATGTTTAGGTTAGGCATCCTAACCCTTACTGCTGTGGGTGTGAGTGGGTAGGGAAGAATAAGTTTTACGTATCCTCCGGTAATTCTTACATCACCTACGTTCTCAATCATAACGTTTAATTCAGCTCCCTCAGTACCTGGAAATACCTTGTCACTAGTCCACCAAACATCAACTATCTTTAGCTTGGGTTCAGGAAATTCAGATACCTTAACCTGAATTTCCTGAGTGACGCTCTTTCTCTTAGGTGTTGGTGACTGCACTTCATAAGTTACACTTAATTTTATTGTGTACGTGCCTGGCTTAACGCTCCTATCAATATTTACTCTAAACCTAAATTGAAAGA
>CAYZJX010000034.1:0-11315 GCA_964479035.1 uncultured Desulfurococcaceae archaeon | reverse complement strand
ACCTGAAGAAATATTTAGTAATAAGGTAACTGTTGTAGACTTAAGTGTAGTAAGTGATATGTCATTAATTAGAGTTTATGTTGAGACACTGCTAGAGAGTGTTTTCTACACTGCTCAAGTAGTAAGAAGAGGACTTTTCATAGTAATTGAAGAAGTACATAGATTTAGTAGCAAGGGCAGAAAATCAATAGTGCCGAGATTATTCATGGAAGGCAGAAAGTTTGGAATAGCAGTAATTGCTGTTTCGCAGGACCCATTAAGCGTTGAGCCTGCTATCTTTACTAACACTAAGTTTATAGTTAACTATGTAATACCTGAAGCAGCATCCTCATCGTACATGGCTAGAATACTCTCAGGTAATGATTTAATGAAGTATAAGAAATTAAGAGAAGCACTCACAGCTCTTAAGCAGTTTGAAGCATTAGTCTGGATTAGAGGCGATGAGTTTGTTTACATGGTTAAAACTTAAATTTAATCATTAATAAAACGGTAAGAGGGGTTATTTTTGAGTGAAGAAGTGCCTGAGGAGGAAAAAGCGGGAACACCTGAAGAGTATATAGAACCAATTGAAACTGAAGAAGGTAAAGAAGAGAAAGCTGCTGAAGAATACCTTCCTGAAGAAGTTGAAGAAAAGCTTCCTCCTGGCGCATTGAACATAGATCAATTAGAGGAAATGATTAAAGTAAGCAACCTACTTGAGGCTGCTGTTTCTTCAGATAACCCACAACCCATAATAGAGCAGCTAACAAAGATGAGAAGAACACCTTACTATACTATTAGGAGGGTTAAAAGTAGGAAGCAGAGGCGTAAGAAGAGATAGACGTCAAGTGGTTGCTGTCACAGTTATATCCTATTATCACAAATAACAAAAATTATTATATTATTCTTCTTTCTCTAGCATATAACATTGCAGAAACAGCCATAATAGCCGCAATAAAGAGTATGAATGTCTGAAGAACATATGATTCATTCATTAACTTTACCACTGTCTGTAAGTCTCCAGTCGGAGCAAGTAAAATTAAATCAGCTATTCTATTAAAGAAGTAATATAGTACTCCTAATATTATGAAGCTCATTATGTCACGCCAGATCCTAAAGCTTCGCTTAAACAATTTATAAATAAACCTGCCTAGAAGTAATGGAACAAATGAAGTCATGGCATATGGAAGTATATCCTTGATGTAATGTGCTAGTGCTTTTGCATCGGTAGCGAAGTTGTATGAGCATAGTGACAAATATGTTACTGCTAACGTTATTGAAACAGCTATTATCGTAAATACAAATGAAAACCTCATTATTGGTGAAGTCTTCCAAATTTTGATAATCCCATCAACTACACCAAAACCCTTTAAAATAAGGAATAAACCAAGAATAATTAATGTTGCACTTGATGCATAAGAGCTGTAGGGTGTTATACTTATCATTATGTATGAAATTATTAATATACCTGGTAGTCCCAGAAATATTCTTGAAAATCTCTTCTCCTCGAGTATCTTCCTTAAGTACCTGCCTATTAGTACATATGTTTCCTCAACACCTCTTATCTGTTCAACAACAACCCTCTCTATAGCTTCTATAGGTAGAAGTGATTGAACAACAGGAATGACGTATTCGTCCTCAACACTATCAACAACTACAATAGCTGAGTCAGCATTAACTGAAGCAATAACCTTTCTTAATTCCTCCCTAATTTTAATACCTGCCTTGAAACCTCCTTTTTCATGACCTGCAATGATAGCTATTTCAGCATTTCCTTTGCTTTCCTTAATCTCTTTATACAGCTTTAAGGCAGTAAATAGCGTGTTTGTGTCTGCATCCTGCGGATTAGATAAGGCATACTCCATAGCTGCTTTTCTAACAGCAACCTCACCAATAACAGGCGTTTTTATTCCTACTCTCCCTAAGTCATCATCAAAATCAACAACTAGCACGAGCTTAGTTTTATTTTTCTTCTCATTCATCATTCTCTCCATACAGTATCTTGAGGTCCTCTAGAGTTAAACGCTTGCCCTCTCTAATTTTACGTTCAGCTAATTCTTTCTTTTTCTTTAATATTTTCTCCTCAACAGCTTTTTTCTTTGCTATCCTAACTTCTCTTAAATTTTCCTGTAACTTCCTGTATACATCATTTAATTCGTTTATTTTGCTAGTTAAGTCTATTAACCTACTCACATACTCTCTTATCTGATTATTCTTATCATCAATAGCAGTTCTTAATTCCTCTACATTCTTTTTAAGTTCGCCAATCGCATTCCTTACCTTATCTATCTTGCCAGATAATTCACCTATTTTTGAGTTCAAGCTATTTAGCTCAATTATCAAACTTTTTAATTCTGCCCTTAGCTCATTATATTCGTTTCTTAATTTCCTAGCTCTCAGTGCATTTTCTAGAATGGATTCCAACTTAGCAATCTCTTTTACTAATCTATTTTCCTCCTCTAGCGTTAAGGACTCAGTTATGATGCGCCACTCAAGTCTATCTATTTTTGTCTTAATTTTACTTATTGAAATTGACTCGTGTTCCTTAAGTGTATTTAATACCTCTTTCTTCGAAAAAAGTTCGGACTTTACGTCACGAATTCTCCTTATTACACCTCTTCTTTCAGTAACGAGTCTCTGCCTCTCCTCCTTAAGCTTGCTTAATTCTTCTCTTAACTTACTTAAGTCATCCCTAAGTACTCTAATCTTACCGATAAGTTCCCTTCTTGCCTCCTTTAGCGATCTAACCTTACTTGCTATCTCTGCTCTCTGAAGCTTCAATTGCTTTATTTGCTCTCTTACATCGCTTATCTTCTTCAGTAGCTCTTCCTCATTAAGCATTGAAGTACCTCATCTCCACATCTTTAGATTCTAGCTAGGTTTTATTAAAATTCTTGCATCTGCTATCTTAGCTCCTTTTCCTTTCTCAAACACCATTATAGGATTCAGGTCTACGTCGGTGACATCCTCTTGTTCCTCCATAAACTTAGAAATCTTAATAATTATATCGACAAGCGCTTCCTTATCCCTAGGTGGCATTCCTCTGTAACCTTCAAGAATTTTTGCTGCTTTAATCTCTGACAGCATTGTCTCAGCATCATACCTAGTTACTGGTGTTATTCTAAAGCTAACATCCTTAAGTACTTCAACAAATATACCTCCAAGACCGAAAAGCACTATAGGTCCGAAAGTTGGATCCCTAGTAGTACCGACTATTACCTCTAGAGCTTCGGGAACCATTTCCTGTACTAATATTCCAGCAATTCTAGCCTTGGGTACGTGCTTAGTAACACTGCCCATTATGTCATTAAATGCTTTAATTACCTCGCCACTACTACTTAGCCCTACCTTAACACCCCCTACATCAGATTTATGCACGATATCAGGACTTACTATTTTTAAAACCACTGGATAACCAACGGACTCCGCTATCTTAACTGCTTCATCAGGGCTTCTTGCAAGACCTGCCTTGGGAACAGGCAGACCATAATTACCTAACGCCTCATATGCTTCATGCTCTAGAAGCTTATTTCTTCCCTCGCTCTTAGCATTTTTAATTATCTCCTTAACTCTATCTCCTACAGTACTCATTGTATGGCCCCCTAACCACTCCACATATGCTCTTAAAAGGTTGACTTTAAATAACTAGAATTAAGAACACTACAGCACTCCGCTCGGCTCTTCAGTCAAATAATCTTCTCCACCTGCGAGAACCTGCTGTATCTTAGCATAGAGATCGTCAAGACCGTAAAATTCTCTTGCTGACACAGGAATAACATCACCTATGACTTGTTTCAATATCCTACATAAACCAGCACTAATATCAGTATCTATATAGTAGGATAATGAACCGACTTCTAAGCAGCTATAGTTATCGCTCAGCATCTTGAGCAAGTATATGTTCTCCTCAAGCATTGTTGGATCCTTTTCTAATGATTCCTTACTAGCTACTAAATCAACTTTATTTACTATAGGAATTAATGGAACATTCATGCGATATAGAGTTGATAGCATTAGCAGCAGTATAGAAAAAGCCGAGGCAGGCTGAGCAACCAGCCTCGCATCCGTAAGAAATAATGAAGCCACCCTACATCCTTTCGTAAGTTCTCTAATTAATTGAGGACCTATTCTTCTAAAAGCGACTATTTCTAGCTGTCCAGGCATATCAACTATCACGTAATTAGACCTGGTTTCATATATTTCTTCAACTAATTCTGCTACATGATTTATTAGCAGGTCAACGCTAGCAACTAGGGCACCGTTAGGGCCTAACCCCTCCTTAATCATTACGTCATACGTTCTAACGTACCTTCTAACATCAACATCCGGAACATAAGGAAGAACTTCAGCTGCTGGATCGAGATTTACTTTTGCAGCACTCATTTGGTGGTCCTCAATCCACTGAGAGATTGCTGCCGTGAGTGTTGATTTGCCTGAGCCAGCGGGTCCCATAACAAGTACGAAATACACTATAGACACCAACACTACTTCATATTAAAAATTATATAGGTAGTTGCTCATTGCTCAATGATTGACTAATTCAGGAATTAAAAGATGAATAAACTTCGTCTCCTCCTGAAACTACCTATAACATTCAACTTAAACCCGCATTTAGGACACCTATTGTCGCTATTTAATTTCCACTCAACTATATCGAAGCCAAACCGCTTAATGACTAAGTTACCGCAATTAGGACAATATGTATGCTCTAGAGGATGCCCTGGAACATTACCTATGTAAACATAATGAAGGCCTTCGTTCTTAGCTACTTTAGCTAGTTTTTCAAGTGTTTCAACAGGTGTTGGGGGTACATTAGTTAATTTAAAGTGCGGGTAAAACCTCAGAAGGTGAAATGGTATTTCAGGTCCTAAGTTCTCGACTATCCATCTAGCTAATCTAGAAATATCCCTCTCATTATCACCATACCTAGGTACAACTAAATTTGTTATTTCTATGAATATTCCCTTACGTTTCATTTCAATCAACGTATCGAATGTAGGAGTTGGATCATGAACTCCCATGTATTTCCTGTAAAAATCCTTATTTCCGCCGCCCTTAAAATCTACTGTAGCTGCATCAAGGTAGGGAGCTAGCTCATCAATCGCCTCAATAGTCATATAACCGTTAGTTACCATAGTGTTAAAGAGACCCTCCTTTCTGGCTAATTTAGCTACATCAAGCATGTATTCATAAAATATCGTGGGTTCATTATAAGTATAGCTTATACCGTCAGCTTTATCGATTTTAGCCATTTCAACTAGTTTTTCGGGAGGTATGTACTCACCAAATATTTCATGTCTTCGTGACTGACTTATTGTCCAGTTTTGGCAGAACATACACATGAAGTTGCAGCCAGCCGTTGAAATAGAGAATACGTAGGATCCCGGCCGAAAATGCATTAGCGGCTTCTTTTCAATGGGATCAAGATTCGCTGCTGTTAGCAAACCGTAAACTAATGTGTAAAGCTTACCATCACTATTATACCTGACACCGCAGGCCCCAAAACCTTCATTAGATATAGGGCATTTTTTGTAACATAGTAAACACCTAACCTTATTTTCATCAACTTTAATCCAATGCTTAGCCTCTCTTACCCAAGGCTTATTTAAATCCGGCTTCCAAAATCGTTCAGAAGGCAATACTACTTCCCTGTGTGACATTAACTGCTTTATAGGTAATTAAGTTAGCTTGCAGGATTATCTTACTAGTTAATCACCCTATATTAACCTCTTATTCTCATAGTTTATCATGGTGTCCAGGAGATGATAGTAATTTCATTACCTGCATCACTTGGGATAGGTGAAGATTTATCTAGTACCTTAGGATTAAGGCATACATACATTATTTATAAATTATTTCCAGATAATGAGTCATATATAAGACTTCCTGTTGATATAAAAGGTGAAGACGTCATTTTAATTCAAACAACATATCCTAATCAAGACAAGAGATTAATTGAGCTAATATTAGCTGTAGATGCTGCTGTCTCATATGGTGCAAGCTCAGTTTCAGCCGTAGTACCATACCTAGCCTACGCCCGGCAGGATAAAGCATTCATTAAAGGAGAGGCTGTTAGTATTAGGGCACTACTAAGAGTCCTTAAGAACACAGGTCTGGACAGAATTTATGTAGTTGACATACATAAAGAGGATGCACTTAAATTTTTTGGTGAAGGAGCATATAACATAGACCCAACACCATTATTTGCGAAAGCTCTTAAGAATCACCTTCATAATCCGCTTGTGATAGCGCCTGACTTAGGTGCTGAATGGAGAGCCAGATCACTCGCAACACTACTTAATACTGAATATGCTGTTATCAAGAAGCATCGAAATAGAATAACTGGTGAAGTTAGCCACAAATTGCCAGAGGATTTAAGTGTATACGGTAGGGATGTAGTGATTATTGATGATATAATAAGTACTGGTGGAACTATTGCGGGGATCGCAAAGCACTTACGGAACTTAAATGCTAGAAGAATAATCGTTGCAGCAAGCCATGGCCTATTCGTTAGCAATGCCCTAAAGAAACTTGAACTATCGGGTGTAAATAAAATCTACATATTAAAAACTGTTGAAATAACTCAAAGTAACGAATTTATTAGTGTTCTTGACCCGGCAATGTTAATAGCTGATAAGCTCCGTGAAACACTGCATATTAGCAGTAACTGATTTTACTCCTACAGACACTACTTGATATATGTAGATTACATTTAGGTGTAAGTAGTGCTAATTTATGTACACTTGTCTGGTGAGCACAGAACCCTGCCTGCATCAGAAGCAGTAGCCATAGCTGAAGCTGAAGGAATCCCCTTCAAAATATTAGCTCACCTTGACCAAGTACTAATAGCCGAGAGTAACTCGTTGTATTTTAGGTTCCTGGATCTCAGGGCTGCATTCATAAAAAGTGCTGGTCTTGTACTGGGCATTACGGAATCAAGCAGTGGGATTGAGGGAATAAAGAACATTCTACGTAACATAAATCTAGAGGAATATGGTGTAAGTAGCATATCTTTTAAGAGAATAAAACATTACGGTAGTGAAATAGGATTTGATGATTTCATCGGCTTAATCAAAAAGCACCTTCCTTCATTACGAATTACTAGAAAGAAGGTGAAATCAAATAATACTTTAGAATTAATACTAAGTAACGGATTAGTAATTATTGGTATAAGAAAGTATACCCGCGATTTACGTAGATTTAGGAGTAGGGATCCTCAAAAAAGGCCTGTATATAAGCCGGGCACACTCACACCAGAGATATCAAGATTGTTTGTTAATTTAAGTAGGGCGAGCGTGAGTAACAGTGATTTATTTTTAGATCCCTTCTGTGGTGTTGGTGGATTCCTACTCGAAGCATGCATTATAGGATTAGAAACTTGTGGATGCGATGTAAATCCATTATATGCTGAAGGAGCTATTAGAAATTTGGAATATTATGGATGTACTGCTAATATTGTTGTAGCGGATGCATGCAAGATGCCTTTTTCACGTGCTGACGCAATAGGTACTGACCCACCATATGGAAGATTAACTAAGGCCTCAGGTTACAGTAGTCTTCGTAGCTTAATGCTTAAGTTCCTAGAGGAAGCACACGGAGTTCTGAAGAAAGGCAGGTACTTAGTCTTCGCTCAAAAACACGGCGTAATAAAGGAGAATGACATAGAGAACTTTGGTTTTAATGTTATTGAGGTTCATAAAAATTGGGTGCATGGATCACTAACACGTGATGTATTTGTGGTGAAGAAGGTTTGAAGACCTTAAAGCTAATAATACTTGGCGCAAGCGGTCCCTACCCAGGCAGTGACGACCTGCCGTCAGTGCTAGTTGTTTATGGAAGAAATACCATGTTACTAGATGCAGGAGAAGGTGTACAGCACAGAATTAAAAAGTGTGGTTACTCCGTAGCTAAGGTAAAAATAGTATTAATTTCACATTTGCACGGAGATCACATTTTAGGCTTACTACCTTTACTGCAGTCTAGATCTCTCGGGGGCTGCAAGGATAAAATATACATCATTGGGCCTCCGGGAACTAAAGAGTTTATTGAAGATAATTTACGTATACTGAAGTTCGAACCTCTCTACGATATAATTATTAACGAGGTGCTAAGTCATGAGCTGGTAATCGATAATGTCTATATACGGGTATTTCCAGTAAAGCACATAATGCCTACAGTTGCATATGTCATATGTGTAAACGATGTTAAGTTGGTGTACATAACTGATACTAGGCCTCTAGCAGAATTTCCTGAAGTTGCAATTGAGCCTGATGTACTTATTCATGACTCAACCTTTGCATATGATATGAAAGATAAAGCTAAAGAATATGGACATTCTACATCAGTTGATGCTGCTATAGCTGCAAATGCTTTGAAAGCTAAGCTCTTATTGCTGTATCACATCTCACCACGATATAGAAATCGTGAGCAATTACTATATGAAGCAAGGAGGTTCTTTAAAAACGTATACATAGCTGAGCAGTACATGAAGATACTAATATTAAAGAAAACCACTAAACCTTAGGTACTTCTCGTTCCCATAGAGGCCTACCTCTTGATGTTTTAGGAGCTAACCAATCAATTATTTCATCTAATTTATCACTAATTATGGTTATTGTTATCGGGCCCAAAGGCGATTCATCATCGTAAGTTACGAATGATATGTGTCCTGCGTAAGCACTCTGCTTATGTAATTTAATAGTAACCATGTTTCCCTGTCTCTGCGTTTGAAATATTTTTCTAGCTGTATCTAGAATCCTTTGCTGACGAAGCAATTCATGCAACTTAAATAGCGCTGTAACGCTCCTTGACTCACATATTAGAAATGAGTAGCCTTCAGTACTAGTAACATGCCTTATGTCTTTTACTTCAACTATATTTAACAGCGCTTTTTTCACCTTCTCCAAATCCTCTGTAGGTCTTACCTCGGCCTCAACTCTCACCATGAACAATTCCAGCTAACACCTCTCTAACCTTTCTCAAGGCCTCCTGACTTATAATATTTAAGGGAGTACGTTCGTTAACAATCATTACATCAGCTAGTGCTATTACGTTTCCTATACCTAGCTCCAGCTCTTTCATATCTCTCTCAATAAACTCGTCCCACGAATCTGGGTCATCAGGCCTCCCCCTAGATTTAAGTCTATTAAAACGTTCCCTAGGTGACGCATGAACAGCTACTATAATGACGCTTCCACATTTTTTGAACTCCTTTATCTCATCGATACTCCTAATGCCATCGATAACATGTATTTTATCAGTGCTATCGTGTAATTCATCAAGAATTAAGCGAGCTACTATTGCTTTTCCGTATTTTCTACGCAAGTCCTTGGCAAATTCCATCATGGATTTAGCGTCGAGACTAATACCAGCTCTCTTGGCAGCATTACGTACTGCATTACCCATAGTGTATAATTTTACCTCCAACTGTTCAGCTATGGATCTAGCAATAGCTGTTTTACCAGCACCTGGCATTCCAGTTACGCATATAAAGATCCTACGTTGCTGACTCTGACTCACTCAATACTCCCCCATAAAGGCATATCCTATATCTACGGTTAAAAATTAAGTTATGGCGCATATTTAGTAACATACTGATTATGTTCCCATTATAACTATGGTTATTAACTGTTAGTTAATTTGTGTAATACCCTCACTAGTGATTTTTTACGTATTATCTTTAATCAATACATAGCTACATAGGTGAGTTGGTAATACCTATCAAGTATTTCTATGGTTCCAAGTTATCTATCTTACCAAACTATATTATAACTCGGTGTTACTAATGCCCGTTCTTTTCAGATGTAGCGGTTGTGGTACGGTGATTTATCGGTTTGAAAGAGTTGGACAAGATTGCTTTGGCTTACCTACACCCTCAGAGCTATTAACAATGTTTAATGGTAAATGTCCTGCATGCGGGAAGAAACTAAAGCTACCTAGTATAGAAGACATAATAATAACTGGTAGAGTGCGGAATGTGATTGCGAGGCAAGTAGGTCGTCATAAAGTAGATGTTGGTGAATCGCTCTTACAGCATGACAACATCCATGAAGGGACTTTAAGAACAGTCTCAGTAAGCCAATAAGTGAAGTCATTATTACTGAATAGTTCCTCTGGAAACCTAGAAAGTGTATTTACAAGTACATCAACAACGGAGAACTCCTTTGGTAACTTACTTAGAACCTCATTAAGCAGTACATCAGTTATCTTTACATATCTTCTCTTGCGCAGTACGTATAGTCTACCATCATTGCCTACCCACGGCCCAAAGAAGAGTCGACTACTTAAGTACTTGCTAATGAATTTGTTTAAGTTCGATTTTACATGTAATGGCGGTCCCTCATGCAACTTATACTCACTTAAATTACATGACTCCACTTCATAGAATATTATAGCATATTTTATTTCGTCGCACCATACTCTTGAGTCAATAACTTTGAAGTCAAACTGAGAAATGATGTTCTCACCTTTCCTTGAGAATTTTTTGAGAATTCCCCACAAAACATCAGGCGCTAAGTCACTATTAATTTTAAGAACTATAAAAGAAATACAACGCTTACTTTCTTCAATGTACTTATTTAATTCTTTAGTACTTAATACGTTCTTTCTCGGAAAGAAGAACTCATCAGATGGATTTTCCAAAAAACATGTTGAAGCTATTACGGCTAAGCTCATTGACCTACTTGATACAGAAGCTGCTGCATTTCGCCTTGGGTCAATAGGATCAGGAAAAATCAGTGGGAATCCCTTAAATAGTTTAAGAAGCAGATTCAATTCATGTTTACGTACTTCAGTCATAGTTACTACTTGCGGTATTTTCCACTTAGACATGGATTTTAGTGTGTTTATGAAATTGCCATATTTAATTATCAGTAGCTCGCAGAGATATCCTGAAAAACCTTCTACTTTTATTTCAGCACCATATACTCCAATACCTTTAAAGAATTTTTTAAGTAAGCGGACCTCATCTCTCTGCTCTTCACTAAGATTATTAATAATAAATCTTGTATGGAACGGTGTTCTGTCAACTGATGTTTTTATTTCTTTAATAGTTCTTGCCCAGTATGCTGGAACTATATCGGCCTCTACTCCGCCCTTATGCACTATGTGAACGTATGGGTGGGCTGCATAACGGAGTTGCATATTGTAACGTGTTGACAGTACAGAGATCAATGGATTTATAACTTCCTTCCTTATCCATTCATTATTTATCGTATTGTTTCTTATGAGTATAAAGATATCAAGGTCCATTTCACCCCTTAGGCATGTTCCTTTAGCTAAGGAGCCTTCAAGCTCAACCTTAAAATCATACTTAAACTTAAGTGAAGACTCTATTA
>CAYZJX010000033.1:2705-11351 GCA_964479035.1 uncultured Desulfurococcaceae archaeon | reverse complement strand
TATACTTTCTTGACACCTAAACTAACTAAGTCATCAACTACGCTAATGATCTCGTTCTCAGGAGCTGATGAGAGGTGGAAGCCACCTACGACAGCATAAATGTTGCCTCCAACATCATTAATTACCTTCTTAAGAATTGTGCTGACTCCTGGGTGACTGCACCCAACTAAAACTATTATGCCTCTGCTGGTATTTACTGCTACAGCTACTTCATACGGAGGTCCGTAAGTTTCACCAATAACGTAAATGCCGGGTGCTACCTCTATGGTTTTCTCAACACCAACCACCCTAAAGCCAAGGTCCGTCACGTACTCTTTTAATAACTTACTTGACGTAGGCACATAAACTTTGATACCTGGACACGTCTTAGCTACATAAGGTAAGCCGCACCTGTGGTCTCCATGTTCATGACTTATAACAACAAAGTCTAAGTTACTTAAGTTAATACCAAGTAATTTTGCATTATTCTTTAATATGTCAGGGTCAGGACCGGCATCAAAGAGAAATTTAACACCATGCACTTCAGCATATATTGATAAACCCCATACAGTCTTTAGACCACTACAATGAGGGTAGTTATCAATGACAACTATTATTCTGACGCCGTACTTAGACTCTGTACTAGCTGGCGGTGCCGCAGTAGTTGTGTTTACCTCTTCACTAGGTCCAGCAAAGTATGTGAATGCAAATAAGATAATTATTGCTATAGCAATAATTAGTACAATAACGTGAAACCTCACTTCATTTACCAAATATTACTATATATTAAGCTATTATTACTTTAGTGCTGCTGTAGTATAGCTTCCTACGATAATTAATACAACTTAATTAACTTACTTGATAATCAATTTTTAATAATTCTGTGTTTTTCATTTATTAACGTTTATATTAAAGAACAATGTACAAGTATAGTTGGGTATTGAATGTTCTAAATACCCTAAGGTAAGATTTTTAAGATTGATCATTAATGTTTGAATGGGGTTAATACTTTGGACAAGGTAGTTCTCTACCTAGTAGTTGGCTTAGTTATTGGATTAATAGTTGGTGCAGCAGTAGGATGGTTCGCTAAGCCTGCCCCTGAGGTTAAGTGTCCAACAGCCGAGGAGTTATGTGCGTACCCTAAGGGCAAGTTCACGGATCCACCACCCGAGGGTAAAGAAGTAGTAATAGTTCACGGATTTGACGCTAACTACCCGCCGTTTACCTTCGTAACACCTGAGGGTAAGGCGGCGGGATTTGACGTAGATGTAGTGGACTGGATGGCTAAGAAATATGGATGGAAAGTAGTGCATAAGCCTTGGGACTGGTCAACAATTGTTACTGCATTAGAGAAGGGTGACTTAGATATCATCGCTTCAGGAATGACCATTAATGCTGAGAGATGTAAGAAGATCTGGTTCTCGATACCATACTACTCATATATTCACCAGCTGGTTACACTCTCAGACGTTAAGATGTCTGCTGAGGAGATACTCAACTCAGGGCAGTACATTGCTGTTCAGTTAGGTTCTACAGCTGATGAATGGGCTGATAGGCTATTAAATGCAGGCTACAACTTCAAGAAGCTGGGCCTAGACTCCTACGTAGCCGCTGTAGAGGCTGTTCTTAACGGTAGAGCTATTGCATGCATTACTGACTCAGCATTCTTCGAGCCATACCAGAAAGCACACCCAGAGGTTGCTGACAAACTAAAAGTAGTAACAACCTTCGGAGCCCCAGAGTGCTACGGCATTGCCACCAGGCCCGAGGACAAGTGGCTTAGAGACAAAATTAATGAAGCACTATCAGAGCTAATGCATAGCCCAGAATGGGACAAACTACTAGAAAAATGGAACTTAAAGTAAAATAGTATAATTAATTTATGGAAAACAATACATCATGTTTAAACCAAAAGCTTATTTTTCTGAAAGAAATCACGATTTCCGTAGATGGTGATTCAATGGCTGCTGAGGCTCTCTTTATTAACTATGTTCCGTACATTATAGAAGGAGCTCTCTGGACTTTTGGACTGGTAGGTGGGGGGCTTGGCCTAGGGTTTCTCATAGGATTACCTATAGCTATTGGGCAAGTCTACGGAGGTAGGGTAGTTAAGCTGATTTTAGATGTGTATGTGTGGTTCTTTAGAGGCGTGCCACTAATTGTTCAGTTATTCCTGTTCTACTGGGGTGTCTTCCCAGCAATGGGCTTTAAGCTGAGCGCCCTAGTAACAAGCATTATGGTGTTGGGCTTCAGGAGTGGTGCTTACCAGTCTCAGATATTTCGTGGAGCTATTGAGTCGGTTGATGAAGGTCAGCTCCTTGCTGCTAGGTCTATAGGAATGACTAAGACTCAGTCCATAATACACATAGTTCTGCCTCAAGCACTGAGGATAGCTATTCCTGGATGGACTAACGAGTATGCTATACTACTCAAGGACTCAGCAATCTGCTTCGCCTTAGGTGTTATGGAAATACTAACTAGAACTAGGTATGTAGCTGTGTCGTTGGGTCTGTACTTCCTTCCGTATTTATTCGCGGGTATTCTCTTCATAATTCTCACATATGGTGGAACCAAGATATTTAACATAATATATGAAAAAGTTCAAATTCCAGGTCTCGTGAAGGGAGGGATGTAATATGGGTAAGGAAGTAGTCTTAAGGGCTGAGGACATACACAAGAGCTATGGTAGGTTAAGGGTACTGAGAGGTGTGACCTTCGATATTAGGAGAGGTGAAACCAAGGTAATAGCTGGACCCAGCGGAGCAGGTAAGAGCACCCTTCTCAGATGCTTAAATCTGCTGACTATGCCTGACAAGGGTAAGGTGTGGCTGGAGGATGTAGAGCTAACTAATCCTTCAGTAGACATTAATAAAATGAGGCAGAGGATAGGGTTTGTGTTTCAAGAGTTCAACCTATTCCATCACTTAACTGCGCTTGATAACGTTATGATAGGATTAACGAAAGTTAAGAAGTTACCTAAGGAAGAAGCCTTGAGGCGCGCTAAGGAAGCACTACTTACAGTACACATAACTGAGGACTTATGGCACAAGTACCCGGCACAGCTCTCCGGAGGGCAGAAGCAGAGGGTGGCTATTGCTAGAGCTCTTGCAATGAATCCCTTAATAATACTGTATGATGAGCCAACGTCAGCCCTAGACCCGCAGCTCGTTGGTGAGGTACTACAAGTAATGAAGGAGCTCGCTAGGAAGGGTGTTACGGGGCTGGTGGTGACACATGAAATAGGATTCGCCCTAGAAGTTGCTGATGAGATCATGTTCATGTATGATGGAATCATATTAGAGAAAGGCCCGCCTAATGAAGTTGTGTTTAGCCCGAAGCATGAGGCAACTAAGAAGTTCTTCGAGAAGATCGGCAGACTATATGGTGAAAGAAGATGACTTTTTGGGAGGAGTTTCTGCCAGCACTAATGAGTGGTGTAGCAACAACACTTAAAATGCTCGCTATTGCAATGCCTGCTAGCGTAGCACTAGGAATACTCTTAGGTACTCTGAGGGTTTACGGTGACAGAATATCATCAACTGTAGCAACAGCTATAGTAGTGACTTTTAGGGGGTTCCCGCTAATGGTTACATTATTAATACTGTTCTTCGGGCTCGCAGACTTCAAAATATATTTAACTCCCTATTGGGCAGCAGTACTTGGCTTCATACTTTGCAGTGGCTCATATCAGTCAGAGTATGTTAGAGGTGCTATTCGCTCAATAGATATTGGTCAGTCCCTGGCAGCAAGAGCAATAGGTATGACTAAGCTGCAGGAGGTCCTATACATAATACTGCCTCAAGCAATAAGGAGGGCTCTGCCTGGAATATCTAATGAGCTCATATACATGATTAAGTACTCATCACTGGCATTCGTCGTTGGTGTGCAAGAGATGTTCGCTATTTCTAAGTCATTTAATTACAGGTACTTCAGGCCTATAGAGACCTTTATGACACTAGCAATAATTTACCTAATAATGACTACTGTAGCTACTGTTGGCTTTAAGTGGCTCGAAAATAAACTCAGAATACCTGGTCTTGAAATAAGCGGTAGGTAGTAGGATTTTCTAAAAATAAATATTATTTGCCCCCTCAAAACACCACTTTAAACAATAAAGCGCTACATTTATATACGCATTTAAGCAACTTAAACACTACAGGTGTTTAATTAGTGAGAAAGCTATATCGCAGTAAGAAGGATAAGGTTCTCTGCGGTGTTTGCGGTGGGCTGGCAGAGTACCTTAAGATCGATTCAGTCTTAATTAGGTTAGCTACTGTAGCCCTGTTTGTAATAAATCCTGGAGTAGCTATAATACTGTACATTGCTGCATGCATTCTCATGCCTGAAGCTACAGGAGTTCCTGCTGAAGCAGAGGTTAAGGCTGAGGAAGAAGTCACAGTAAGCCTTAAGGAGGCAGGTAAAATAGCTCTAATAGTTATTGGTGCGGTACTGCTAGCAGCTGGCGTATCATTCATTATGCAGCCACTAATTGGTTGGGGAGTAGTTGACCTGCTCAGGTGGTTGTGGGAGTACCTGACAATTTCAGCTAGATTTATTGCGGGTGCGGTGCTTGCTGCAGTAGGTATAGTACTGATCATTGCCGCAAGCAAGAAGAAGAGCAAGGAAGTCGAGGAAGGTAAGTAATTTATTTTAAATTGAGGTAATGACCTAATTTGGTGGTCAGCGTACATGAGTAACGAGGGTAGGGTCGTAGCAGTAGTTAGTGGTGGAATTGATAGTACTTCGTACCTAGCTCAGTGGCTAGCAAAAGGTTGTAATGCTCATGTACTTGCATTCAATTACGGTCAGAAAGGCAATAAAGAGTTGATTGTTGCTAAAGAATTAATTAATGAAATCAATAAGCTAGGACTTCCTGGCAAGATTATTGAATTCAGAGTTGTTGATGGCTCCTTCATGAAGGAATTGTGGAGAGGTACGCAATTAACTGATGAGTCTGTAGGGGTTGAGGCTGAGTACAAACCAACTGCCGTAGTACCTATTAGAAATGTTGTTATGCTTGCCATCGCAGCTGCATATGCTCTAACAATAGGTGCCAAGTACGTGATATACGGAGCACACTACAATGATATAGCACCCCGAGAAGATACTTGGGAGCCCCTGTACCCTGACTGCTCACCAGAATGCATTGAAGTACTTCAAGCAGCATTTAGAGTATGTCACTTTAGAACTGAGAGAGGAGTAGAAGTATGGAGCCCGAGCCGTGAAGGCCTAACTAAAGCTGAGAACCTAAGGCGCGGCTATAAATTACTTGGTAATTTAATTTACCGCACGTGGAGCTGCTATTTAAGCAGAGAACATCACTGCGGCAAATGCGAAAGTTGCGTAAACAGACATAAAGCATTTATTAACGCAGGAATACCGGACTGCACCATATATGAAAAATACCCTCAACTAGGAGAAAGCGATGAGTACGTAAAAGTAAATGAAGGCTACGTAAGTAGTAGGTGCAGCATAAAGTAAGTTCTCTTCAACCCAAAAATCTTTAATTCCTGCTTGATTGAATCATGGATAGTAATAGTTACTGAAATTTGGGGTGGGAGAACGTGGTCAAAGCCGCAGTAAGTGAGAGTGATGTACTCATATTGGCTGTGCTATCAGGTATTTTCTCAGCCACTATAGTATTTGCTAATATAGCTGCTGGCGTCAAAATAACTAGTTTCTTAGGCCTCATAGTGCCTGCAGGTACTATAGCATACTGCTTTACATTCCCTATAACAGATATTATTGATGAAGTGTATGGAAAAAGAAAAGCAGTTTATATTGTGTGGGCTGGCCTAGCTGCTGAAGTAGTTATGCTAATCCTTGTGTGGATGGACTGGTTTCTTCCCGCGCTGGAGCCGTCCATGGAGGAGCTCTATCATAGGGTCTTCGGGCTTCAGACACGCATTGTTATTGCTTCACTTATAGCTTATATCATCAGTCAGCATCATGATGTGTGGGCATTCTGGAAGTGGAGAGAGATAACTAAGGGTAGGTGGCTGTGGATTAGAAATAATGCTTCAACTATAGTTAGCCAGCTGATTGACTCCGCGATATTTACATTCATTGCATTTTATGGCGTGGTGACTATTGGAGACCTAGCTGTAATGACCATCAGTTTGTGGTTATTTAAGGTAATTATAGCTCTTATTGACACTCCATTTGTGTACTTAGGTGTGTGGCTTGTAAGAAGGTATGTTGGAGTGCCGAGGCTGACAGGCATAGTAGCGAATAGTAAAGCAAATGAGCCACGTGAAGGAAGTAAGTTAAGACATTAGGCCTCGGCTTGAAGTAAGGTGTTTAGGAAAAAGCCATTTTCAGGTTTACTTTTAGTATACTTGCTACCCTCCAGGTGCTCCATGCCAGAGGCTGTCCTTCCATATCATGTCCCAGAGGTCCTGCTCAGTTAATGTCTCTGCTCTCGCAATATGTCTCTCTATACTAACTAGTAGGCTGTGGTGCTTTACTTCATCATCATGAATAGCCATTAAAATTAATTTCAACCTTGAGTCATCTGTTTTCTCAGCCCACTCCTTTGTGAGTTTAATCATTTCAGCTTCAACTTCGATGTGTCTTCTAACAGCATCACGTATTAAGTCAAGTTTTTCCTGAGATAAGAGCGGGTACTTACTGCTAAGTAGTGCGATAACTGCCTCATAAAACCTACTATGTTTTTCAGAGTCTGAGGCTATGCCAGCTATGAGGGCCTTAAGTACTGGGTGATTAATTTCATCAGCAAGATCACTTAATTCCTTAGCATAACTTCTTTCTTTCTTAGCCATTAATTTAGCTAGCTCAAGAACACCGCCTGCTGTCAAGCACGCTCACCAACTACTCCTATAGTGACAGCGTAAATAATGGTTTCCCATTAACCTACTTCAATACCTAAGAGAATGGAAGCTAACTTACCTATGGCAAATGTTACTGTAGCTGACCCTAACCCAGCTAGAATTAACTCAGCCACCTTAATCTTAATGCTTAGTTCTGCTGTAATAGCTATTAAGAAGCCCATCACTGCCAGCATAAAAGCTGCCATTATGAACGAAGCAGGCAGTGCTATTGAGACAGGCATCATCGCGAAGTAAGGTGTTAATGGAACAAACGCACCTACAACATAGAATAACCCAGTATATATTCCTGCCCTAATTGGGCTCTCCAGCCTCTCCTCCCTAATACCGTACTCTTCCTCAGCAACAACTTTATCTAAGACCCCTCTCTTCTGTGCCTCTTCAGCAATTACCTTAGCCGTCTCCTCCCTTAATCCTCTTCTTGTCATGTAATTAACTACCTTCTCAATAAGTATATGCGCAGCATATCTAGCAACTATTTTAAGCCTACTGAGCACACCTAATCTAACTTGCTTTTGAGCCCTCACGCTAGTAAAGGCTCCAATACCCATGGATAAGGCCCACCAACTATTAACCCACCTAACGCAACATAGAGTGGGTCACCATAAGCTCCTGCGAGTCCTGCAGATACAGAAAGCACTTCAACTAAGCCGTCGTTCATTCCTAGGACAGCGTCCCTCACATGATCAATAAATTCTTTGAACCTGGACTCCTCTTCGGCAAACACGTGCTCGTGAATTAGCTCATCCTCAAGTACTTTCTTAAGAACTTCCTTTTTCATCAGTACTTAATTCCTCACTTTCAAGTAGTGTTTAGAATACATCTCTATGGCCTTGCGCTCGCTGGCTTCCAGAATTTTGAACGTGAGGCCTAGTCCAAGTATCTTAAACAAGAATGCCCAGAGTGATACCCTCAAGACTGACCCCTCTCTCCATTAAGAACTCCATCTAGAATTTCGCGTGCCTCCTCTCTATTTCAGCAAGCTCCTTAAATTTCCTGGATAAGTCCTTACCTTCATAGTACTTAGATAATTTACTGTATATTGCTGTTGCGTAAAGCTCATCAATTAGTGCTTGCTTAGCGTAATTAATTATGGATTGAGAGATCACCATAACCTACACCTAGGGTAGCCCCAGAAACTACGTACAGCTAGTAATTTAAGTATTGACTAGAATATGGTGGTGAAGGACTGCGAGGCCCCATTAGATTAAATATATGTGAAAAATAGTTTAATTTATAGTGTAATTTTCCTTGATGTTCTAAGTTACCCTGGTAGGAGCCCTTCCTCCTCAAGTCTGTCAGCTAGCCACTTAAGCCCTAGCTCCTCAAGCTTTGCCCTAGTAGGTCTACCGTCAATCCACCCTCGCACCTTATAGTACTCGTCAAGCATTTCATTAAGCTTAACTACGTAACCCTTAGTTGGTCCCTCAGGCATCGGCTCTTCTAGTAGTCTCCTCGGTAATGTATCGTATTCCCTTCCGTCACCGAAGCTCAGTATATTGAAGACTCTCTCAGCATTCCATATTCTCTCACCTATCTTGTGCACTTCCTCCTTACTTACGTCCCAGCCAGTAATAGCGCTTATTAATTCTGCATATTCTTCATCCCATATAGCAAAGCTTGAGAACTTACAGACTATCATTGAGTCAATTACAGCAAATACGTCCTGGAACTCCTTTACTAGTGCTGGCTTGCCCTCAGTCTTAAACCTATCCACAAGTGAGGGCACACCCAATACCTCAGGTGATATCATGTACGCTCTTAAGTGACAGCCTCCACGATTACTTGTTGCGTAAGCTAGCCCATGACCTTGAGCACC
>CAYZJX010000033.1:0-2605 GCA_964479035.1 uncultured Desulfurococcaceae archaeon | reverse complement strand
AGTGACAGCCTCCACGATTACTTGTTGCGTAAGCTAGCCCATGACCTTGAGCACCTCTCGGGTCGTAGGCTGGGAGCTCTTGTCCTCTAACAGTCATAGCTACTTCAGGGGCTCCATACTTCTTAGCTAGTCTCTCAGCGCCCTCAGCTAACTCATTACCTATACCTGACCTATATGCCGTTCTCCACGTCAGCTCAACCATAGCTTCAGGTGTGCCCCATTCAGCCTTAAGACCTCTTAACTTTTCCTTAGGTATCTTACCTATCTCCACAAGCTCCATGAACGTACCTATTACGTGGCCCATGCTGATGGTGTCTAAGCCTAGCTCATTACATAGGAAGTTAGCCTTAATTATTGCCTCCAGGTTATCAGTCCCTGTCTGAGCACCGAAGGCCCAAATAGTCTCGTACTCAGGACCACCGCCTTCACCACTGAAGGGCGAGTTAGTGACTCTTGAGTACCTAGCGCACGTTATCATACAGCCCCAGCATGACTCCTCAATGCTCTTCTTCTTATCCAAGTACTTCTCAGCTAGTGTTTCACCACTAATCTTCTCAGCGCCCTCAAACACGCCTATGCGGAAGTTCTTTGTTGGAAATATACCTGCCTTATTAATTATATTTACCAGTATCGCTGTACCGAACTTCGGTAAGCCCTCTGAAGTTACTGGGTTCTCACGATGCTTCTTCGCTGCCTTAGCTACTGCCTCCCGGAATGCATCCTCCTTAGCTACCTTAGGCTTTTCATGCCCTAAGACGGCTATTGCCTTAACCTTCTTGCTGCCCCAGACAGCCCCATGACCTCCCCTACCAGCAGCCCTGTTCTTGTCGTTCATTAATGCTGCAAACCTAACAAGATTTTCACCTGCAGGACCTATAGCTAGTACCTTAATCTTAGAAGCCTCATCCTTACCTACCTCAGCAGCTAGTTCTTCTTGAATTATGTCGGTTGTTGCATGTACATCCTTACCCCAAAGGTGGGATGCGCATCTAATTTCTGCCTTACCGTCATGGACCCATATGTAGACAGGTGACTCACTCACATCTTCAAGAATAACTGCGTCGAAGCCAGCAAACTTCAGCTCAGGACCGAATTTACCTCCACTTTGGCTATCATGTATCGTGTTTGTTAATGGTGACTTAGTTACGCTACACCATCTACCGCTTTCTGGAACTCCAGCAATACCTGTGACAGGACCTGTAAGCACAAATGCCTTATTCCTAGGACCTAGGGGGTCGGCCTTTGGGTCGATTTCTTTAAGTGCTAGGTAGACACCTAAGCCTCTTCCACCAAGCCATGACCTGAGAACTGCCTCATGTGGGAGGGGCTCAGTG
Organism: uncultured Desulfurococcaceae archaeon; assembly: GCA_964479035.1. GTDB lineage: Archaea > Thermoproteota > Thermoprotei_A > Sulfolobales > NBVN01 > B83-G16. The sequence continues at coordinate 1,271 of CAYZJX010000033.1, read as the reverse complement.
TAGCACTTCTGAGACCACAAGTTAACGCGTAGTACCCTACCTACATAACCACCTACCATGGCGAGCCACCTAACTAATAAGATCAATATAAAATAATACACTTTGAATATATATGTTTTCTAGGTAAGTCCTGCGAGATATTATTAAAATTCCTAAACTAATTTATAGGTAATCCTACTGAATTTCTAGGTGAGGTGTAACGCGCAGTAACTCCCTGCCTGAGCTCTACATTAGTGAGTGGACCGTGAGACCTTCTAAGTCCTCACACCCTAGGAAACTTATGATTGAAGTAACCACTAGATGTAACTATAACTGCATTTACTGCTTCCGTAGAAACCTCAGTATTAATGATATTGGGGACATGAGCCCTGACTTATACTACAGGATAATAAATGAGGCTGCTGAAGCTGGTGCTACTAAAGTAGTTTTCTCGGGTTGGGGAGAACCTCTGCTCCACCCTAAAATATTGGACTTCATCTCTTACGCAAAGTCTAAGGGTATGAGCGTGCTCTTAAATACTAATGGCTACTTCTTAATTGAATATATTGATGTACTGCATGAGCTGGGAGTTGATAACATAGCTGTTAGTATTGACGCAGCCAGCCACGATACATACGAGCTAATAAGAAGAGGTGGTGACTTACCCAGGATAATTAAGGCGTTACTCAAGTTGAAGAGACTCAGAATTAAGAGTATGTCACCGCCTACACTTCACATACATTTTACATTAAATAAGTATAATTACAGGAATATACTGTCTACTTTAAAGTTAGCTAAGGAGGTGGGCGCTTCTAGAGTAATAATATCTAATGTAATACCTATGAGTAGTGAAATTGAGGAGTCACTAGCTTGCTACAGAGATAGTAATTGTGTTAAGGAAGTCTCGAAATTGCTTATTGACATAGCTAGAATTAGTCTGTGGTATGGCGTAGATGTTAGCCTACCCAAGTTCAGTAGCTCATACTCAGAACGCTCCTGTCCGTTCGTAAGTGAGCAGGCACTTTACATAAGATTTGACGGACTTATAACACCCTGTATTTACTATGCACATCACTGGAAGGTAACACTCAATAACATCGAGAGGGTAATAGAACCCGTAATACTAGGTGACCTAAATAGGGAGGGCCTACTCGGAATTTGGATGAAACCCGAGTATGTGAGGTTCAGAGTTATTACCTACTTTATGCACATGCCCTCATGCCTTGACTGCCCTCTTCAGGAGTACTGTACTTTAACCCTCTCAAACAAATATGATTGTTGGGGGAACTCAC
>CAYZJX010000032.1:0-11507 GCA_964479035.1 uncultured Desulfurococcaceae archaeon | reverse complement strand
ACCGTGATTAAAAGTAATTAAAATAAAGAAAAGTCACGGTAGACGGGGAACGCTTCAGGTTCTCCCCCGGCAAGATCTTGAAAACATTAGTAGTTATTGCTGAAGGAAAGCTGTTACATAGGAAAAGTAGGGCTTGAATAATTAGAGGGCTTCTTAAGATGCTCTGAAAAGCGATGAGGTACTAAATACTGTTAAAACCAGAAGACTAATATATAGATTACGCTTCAATGTAACGTAGATACGTGACTACGCTCCGATGAGGCTGATAGGATGGGTGGAGGAAAAAGAGGTGGTATGTCGACAGTACTACTCGGCATCAGGATGGCCTTCAATAACCCGCTAAGTAGGGTTATTTTAAGAGCTCTATCACATGAACTTGAAGAGAACGGGGAGAGGCGGGCGATAATATATGAGGCGCTCAAGCTTTACGCAGGTGCAGGCACAACATCATGCTTTACAGCAAGATTCGCTGCACTTCTGGTAAAGGATATTTTTAAGTTCTTCATGATCTTAGCTAACGGTAATGAAGATGAAGCTAAGAAGGCGCTGAGGGATCCAGCGCTGAGGAGAGGTGTGACCGTTGTTTTTCAGGGGCTAGCACTCTACGGTGCTACAGTACCGCAGAAGCTCCCGGCACCATTTCAAATTGTGTGGAATTTCACCAACATGTGTAACTTAAGGTGTAAGCACTGCTACCAGAGAGCTGATAGAGCCCTACCTAACGAGTTAAGTTACGAGGAGAAGTTAAAGGTGATAGACCAGCTGGATAAAGCTGGCGTCCCATCGCTAGCGTTCAGTGGCGGTGAACCAACCATACACCCACACTTCCTCGACATGGTTTACGAAGCTTCGAGGAGGGAAATGTACGTCTCAGTAGCGACTAATGGTATGAGATTTGCTGACATTAAGTTCGCTGAGCAGGTCAAGAAATCAGGGCTGAGGTACGTAGAGGTAAGTATAGATTCCGCCGACCCGAAAAAGCATGACGAGTTTAGAGGTATCACAGGCTGCTGGGAGAAGGCTGTTAAGGGGCTTAGGAATGCTGTTAAGTTAGGTTTCTCTACGGGTATGGCGGTAACGCTCACAAGAATGAATGTAGATGAAGTCGAAGATCTGATTAACTTAGCTGAGGATTTAGGTGTCACCCGCATAATATTCTTTAACTTCGTTCCTGTAGGTAGGGGCCTTGAGAATGCTGAAGAATTAGATCTAGACCCACTAGAGAGGGAGAGAGTGCTGAGGAAGCTAGCCCGAGAGAATTCGAGGAGAAAGATAGAGGTTCTCTGCACTGCACCACAGTACGGTAGGGTAGTACTCCAAGTAAGTCATGGAGAGGAAGTCTCACCAACACACTTCTACGCAGGCTCAGACCCGGCAGTAAAGGCATTAACAGAGTACGTCGGCGGTTGTGGCGCAGGCAGGATATACTGCGGAATACAGCCGGACGGCACCGTCATTCCATGCGTCTTCATGCCCATACCTGTAGGAAATCTGAGGGAGAGGGCATTTTGGAGCATATGGAATACTTCACCACTAATGCTAGATTTAAGAGATAGAGAGAAGCTAAGAGGTGAGGGGTTCTGCAGGAAGTGTCCTTACAAGTACTTATGCGGTGGGTGTAGGGCAAGAGCCTACGGGTACACAGGAGATTACTTAGAAGGGGATCCAGGCTGTCTGTACAACCTCTCATTATGGAGAAAGGTAAGGGGAAAAGCCAAGCATATTGAGGAAATTCGAAGGTCTGCGCAACTTATATCAGCGCAACCTTAACCTAACCTTTAAATTAATGTCTAATAACCGAACTACCTCATAATCTACTAGCACATATGGTCTCAGCTAGCACGTTCATGGTGTTGATAAGTAGATTTAATAGTACTCTACATTAAGGTGTAACTTCAAATGCAAGTAATGGTGCTGAATCCATTATAGACCTTGAGGTACTCGCCCTCAATACCGTACTTAGTCTGATAGTACTCGCTGCCGTACCGCCCTAGGGCCTACTGGCTAACTCCCCCGTCAGTACTGCATAGTCGAACATACCCAAGTTAGAGCACCTAGAAGTATTATTTCACGAACCTAAATATCTTGAAGTCTTCAACCTACTACATTTTATTAGGGTAATAAACTGTTTAATTACGTAGGTGATGCTGCAGTGGCTGGAGAGAGCACAGCATTAAAGAATAAGATCCTGAAGCTTCTTGAGGAGGACCGTGAGTTCAGGTACGCTATGATGGGTCTCCTAGGGTTTAAGGAGGTACTTGATAGAATCACTAAGCTGGAGGAACGCCAGCAGAAGCTTGAGGAGAGATTCGCTAGGCTGGAGGAGCGTCAGCAGGTTCTTGAGGAAAGACTTGCTAAAATTGAAGAAAGGCAGCAGAGGCTAGAGGAGAAGTTTGCTCAATTAGAAGAGATGTTCGCTAAACTAGAAGAGAGGGTTATTAGGTTGGAGGAGAGGATGGAGAAGCTTGAGGAGAGGGTCACTAGGGTTGAGGAGAGTTTAGAGAGGTTGTCTAGGGCTGTAGTCACTATTGGTAATAGGTTCGGCATACTTGCTGAGTCAGTGTTTAGGGAGGCTCTCACAGGTATTCTGCGGAAGTACTTCGGTGCTGATGCTAGGAGGTGGTCCTGCATGGATGAGGACGGTATTGTCTACGGGTACCGCTCACTCATAGAAGTTGATGTGGTTGTTAAGGATGATGCCCACATACTGGTTGAGGTTAAGTCCAGGGCCGACCCAAGCGATGTTATTGAGCTGGTGAGGATCGGTGAGCTATACAAGAAAGTAACAGGGGTTAAGCCCAAACTCGCGATAGTAGCTGGCTACGTCAGGAAGAAGACCTATGAAGTAGCAGTAAAGCACGGAGTTGAGATCTACACTTACTTAGAAGAGTAACTACGTTGGTGCTCAAGGCTTTAAGTAGCTGACCTAACCTAACTTATAGCTTACCGGCAGATTTCTTAACAACTATAAGACGGAACACTAATAACGCCTTACTCAGAACCATACACACCTAACTTAGTAAGCACATAGTAAGCTCTATTATTCTTTTGGTTAGTCCAGGAGTCAGGAGGTGCTGTTACATTGTTTTGCTGTGAACCGATCCTGTATTAGTTTGTTTAGATAACTCCTTTGTTGACCGTTTCTGCTCATTGCTTCTTTAGTTCTCCTGCTAGGTCTAGTGCTTGAAGCAATAAGGAGGTTCTAGCCGCTATCACCTACGTACTTCAGCCAACACACCTACTCCACTTCTTTTGTCTTCTTGGTTGCTATGAGTGGTGCTGTAGCTAGTACCATGAGTGCTGCACCCGTTACGAAGGGTGCTAGGGTGCCTAATCCGCTGAATAACGCTGACCCGATCAGTGGTGCTGGTATGGAGATTAGTGTGCGTGTTGCATCTACCCCGGCCCTCACCCTGCCTACGCTTCCAGCACCTAAGATCATTGATGTTACGGTGTTGTAGCTAGTTATCCAGAGTGATATGCTGACCCCTAGTGGGATTGCTGAAGCAAGTGCGATGGTGCTGCTCCCGAGCGCAAGCATTAAGGTACCTGCAGCCCCCAGGAACTCATTAGTTACAAGCATCTCCAGCGCTCCGACCCTGTCGGTTAGGTAGCCTGCGGGAAGCGAGAACACGAGCATTCCAGCACCCATTAAGCTGTTGTATAGTCCTACGAATTCGTCAGTAAAGCCGGCGTACTCTTTTAAGTACGCGTTGAGGAGGGGCATCCAGAGCCCCCACCCGAACCTGTCAAGGATCCCGAAGACGGCGACAGGCACTAATCTCCTGTCCAGAGCGAACGTACGGAAGTACAAGCACTTAACCTTACTCAACCCTCCAAGACCGACGCATGAGGACCAAGTACTCGCGCCGACAGCACCTCCCTGAGCACCCCCGGCAGCACTGACTAGAGGTGTGACCACCACCGCGAACCCCACGGTAGCAGCAAGTATCACAGCCCCAACATACGTCATGAGCTGACCGTACGTAAAGTAAGAAAGTGCGAACCCGAGGAGGTAAGGGGTAGCGACCCTAGCTATGTTGTAGAGTAGTGTGTAGACACCGAAGATCCTGCCCAGAACATCCGGCTTAACCAGTAGGGCCACCATCGAAGCCCTAGAAGGTGACCACAGCATGAACGCAACATTACTCAGTGCGTACCCGGCAACGAGGCCTAAGTATGTGGGGGCGAGCACCGGCAGGACGAGGGAGCCGACGACACAAAGACCTGAAGCAACAGCTACGTGCGGCGCGTACCCAACATCAATGAAGTAGCCTGCAACAGGCAGGATCATGGCTGAAGCGAGGGATGCGTAAGTAGCTATGGGGCCTAAGTCCGCAGTGTGGTACCCGACACTCAAGACATAGAGAGGGTAGAGGTACATGAAGCCGGACCACGCTATACCGCGGAAGAACCCGTACACAGCTATAGCCTTAAGTACCCTGCCAGCAGCACTAAACCCTGAACCACCCTGCAGCCCCCCTAGGTAGCGCATCCCCCAACCCTAAAGTAACGCGAGCCCAACAAAATAAGCACTCATAACCAACTAGCTAATTAACACAGCCCTCAGCCCACCTGCCAGTTCCTCAGTCAAGACAAAGTAGTCGAACATACCCAATCAGAACTCAGAACACCTGGATGTAGCACCTCCTAGACCTACATAGCTTAATGTCCAGCCCCCCAGCTCCTCCACCTTGAAGTTCTTAGCTACGTAGACAGCTACGACACCTGAGCTACAGCCTAAGTTGGCTATCCCACCGTAAGGCCGTATTTCCTCATCATCGGCGCTGCCGACACAGTATAGACTGGGTTGAAGGTCCTGTACGGTATGAAGAGGTTCAGACCTAAGAACTTAACTTAAAGTACTTAGCTAATCTAGGCAGTGACTTGTGAGTCAGCCTCAAGATAGATCTGATAGCTTCTGGCCTCAACCTCTTCATAAGTACCGAGGCAAATAAGTAAGGAACCTGAATTAATTATATAGCATATTAATACTACCTCGCTGAAGTTAGTTAATGAATTGCACTAAGTATGTGTAATTCGGGTGGTGTATTACTTTTTATGTAATACATAATTCATATATACTGCTGCTGCACTATATTTTGTGGTGTGCTGAGTGGGGAGCGTCACTATTAGTGTTAGAATTCCTAAAGAGCTTAAGGAGAAGATTGACAGATATTGTGTGAGGGTTAGTGAGGTAGTTAGGAAAGCTCTTGAGGAGGAGGTGAGAAGGAGGGAGCTTGAGGAGGCTGCTGAAGCTGCTGAGGAGCTCGGGAAGCTCTTCTCTAGGATACCTGATGATGAGATAGTACGTTCTATTAGGGAGTTCAGGAGGGCTAGGTAGGTGTACCTACTCGACTCCAGTGCAATAGCAATACTCTTGAAGAGACTCGGTAGGAGCGCACCAAAGTACATTGAGGGTGTGCACACACTAGACCTAGCACGCTACGAGCTAGGTAATATAGTATGGAAAGAGTGCGCTCTCAGAGCCTCAATAAGTCCAAAGGAAGCCGTGAGTAAGGCTAGGTACATAGCTAAGCTACTTAAGACCATGAAGGTCAATAGCATATGCTCAGATGAAGACTTCAAGGCAGTTATGGAGCTAGCACTGAAACTGAAGCTGACCTTTTATGATGCGTCATACCTGTACGTAGCTAAGAAGGAAGGTCTCACCCTAGTAACCGAGGATACAGAGCTTAGAGAAAAGTCAAAGGATGTAGGTATTGAGGCCGTACCCGTAAGTAGGTACGTAGAGGAAATGGTATGAAAGCTGCTGCCTCCTAAACTAACCGAATGTCATTTATACTAAGTAACGTGAGGATATAAACATTATTTAAACTTACTCAAGGTACCTCAAGATATATATCATTGTAAATAGATTGATTAAGGAGAATATCCGGTATTAACTAAGTGAAAAGGCACTATCCTTAGCAGGCGACTAGGAGCCGATGAACTAAGTATACTGGCTTAGGCTCACTTAATTTACTTGTTCACGTAAGTAGATTTTCTCATACATTCATTCCATTGGCCTTAGCTGACTTCCGTCTACTTGTGAACTCAGTGGTGGAATGAAATAGCATAATGAATGCTATGCCTAGAAAGAATATTATACTAGCATAATGTAAGTCCTTGAATATGTCCATTAGTGAAGTAGAAGAGGTAGCGCCTGCCATATACGATAGTAAGTTCTCTATTTGCGAGTAAGATACTGATAGAGATACCGTAAGTACGAGCGCTGATATAGTCGCTACTACACGTGTTGATCCATGAGATCTCGCTATAGAGTACATTCTATGAAACATTAGAGCTAGGAACACAGCTAGTACGAAGTAACAGGAAAATCTGGTCAGGTCATCCTCAGGGCAACCTAGAATATTACTGCATAGAAAAGTAAATTACGTGATACAACGCGAGTATAACCACTATAGCAGATATAATAGCAAAGCCAACAGAGTTAATTACATCAGTGAGTACGCTCTTAAGCACTTCATAGAACTTACTAAACGATCCACACATATAAAGTGACAATGAACATATTAACACTATAAAGAGCTCGTATACGTGGAGGTCGTAATGAGCAAAAGATGACTCCGGCCAGCTAAAGACAATTATACAACACAACGTAACTAATGCTGCGAGAGCTACTACTAACCTCACTTTCTCGGCATTACGAAGTTCAGCTAATCTCTTAAGTACTTCCATTGCACACCATAAATAACCAGCACACAAATACCTATTTATCTCTAGCGCCGTTACATAGGTAGATTAGTTTACTTAGTAGCTTAACTAGTTGTTCTCGTGCTTGTAGCTTACGACTACACCATAGCAGGAGGTCTCTTCACTGGAGCATTTATAGCTTTATCCTCAGAGAAAGTTCCTTGGGTACTTTAGCACCTACCACGGAAGATCGTTAGGTCTGCTATTATGAGTATTACACTTCCACTAATAGTCGTTCCCTGCCCTAGTGGCTATTGTATAATTATATTTTCTTAAATACTTCCTGATGTGATGAAGTAATGTGAGGAGGCTAACTTTTAATACCACCGTCCTGTCTAAGAAGATAAATCAAGTCCTTGATATTCTTTCTGACGTTATTAATGCGTCAGTTACGTTTGTAGCTTCATTATTTATAATTAGCGTTAGCAGTACTTGGCACCCGTATTTGAAGGTATTAGGTATTTCCGTGGGATCAGTGATACTTGCATGTGCTATAGCCTACTTAATTAGATCTATAGCAAAATTCAAGAAAGTGTTAGATGTGACCTTTAGGAAGGATAAAATACTTGATGAACTACCTAGTACTGCATGCTTAATATCTTATGTCTCCCTTACTGTGTGCGTAATGCTAGTATTTGTTCTCATGTTCACCGTCGTTGCTTCTGCTGAGATACGTGACCTACACTCATTTATAGAAGCCTTGAGTGCTATACCACTACCTCTCACAGCCCTCGCCATGGTCTTTACATTACCAATGTTCCTCTTTGCTGTGCTGTCAGCATTCAAAAAAAGAGTGATGATATTTCTTAATAACAATATTAATTTACTCAATAAAGGGCTAAGAAAAGAATGCTTAAGTTCTGTATTTTCATTGATTTTTGATGAACTATGCAAGATAATGTACAGAACGATTTTACTTATAAATGTGATTTAGTTTGGAGTGCATGTGAGGTAATGCTTAAGAATTTTGAGTACTTGTCAAAGAAGTGCCCTGAGGTACTACGTGTTTTGATGAGTTCTTTGAGTACGTACAAAATGTAGCTGTACTGAAAATTTATGTTAACTTAACTAATGAAGTATTAAATACGTCTTTAGTGCCTTCGTTCATACTTCACATCCTTAACCCCTTCGCTACTTACTCAAATACAAGCATACTTCACGGAGCTATACCCGTAACGTACATGCTCCTCAGAAACATTCTGGAAGGGGTTATTAGGGCAGTATATGGTGATTTAGTACTTACTGGGCTCAGCTATATTAAAAAGCGTGAAAAAGTTGCCTCCAAGAGACTTAGGGATATAATTGAAGATGAAAGAATAAAGAAGTACGTGCCGGAGAAAGTGCTTAAGAAAGCACCGGATTTATGGATTAAAACATCTTCCTATGCTCACCCATTAACTAGAAGAGGAAAGGAAGGACTTATACCAAGAGCTGAGGACTATATAAGTAAGCACGGGGGGCCGCCTTCGTATGGCGTGATACCGCTACCTACCACCTATGAGATGAGTGAAGCCGATGTAGAGGAACTTCATGAACTAGCTAAAATCATAAGAGAGATTAAATTAGTTGTTGAGGACATGTTGAGCGCTTGGGCAAGAGCATACATAAAATAAGCGTTAAATAGTACAGTAAAATCAACTACTATGTTGCCACATGACACTTAGCGATCTATAGGGAAAATAAATCAATGTGTACTGCATGCAGCAAGTAATGGATGCTCTATGCACTTAAGAATTTCTCTGCTACTTAAGTAAAGCTAACGTATTACCTAAAGAGAGAGGGTTCTATTCTCTTGGTACGGTGTACCCTACTCTATTAGGGTCACATCTATACCCAAGATGCTCTTTAGCTTCTTAGCCTTCTCGAAGTCGCTGTCGGCTGTTACTAATGTATGTATCGGCTCACCCTCATTCTTCAGGAGCTTTATGTAGGCTGCGTGCAGCAGGTCCAGGGTCTTGAGCTTTAGTGCTCCCGACAGTTCTACAGCTGCTGCTGTAGGTGCGTGCATCTTGCCGAAAGGTAATGTTCTTGCTCGGCTTACTAAAGCCTTGTACCTCAGATTAAATCTCCTCATGATGTACAGGAGTATGGCCGCAATTGTTAACTCCCTACTTAAACCTAACCTACTAGCTAAATCAGACATTAACTCCTCCCTCCTCGATAAGGCACTAGCTAATTCCGCCAGCACGAGCTCAGAAATAACCTTATGCCCTTCCTCTTCTAGGATTTCCCTAGCACGCCGTCTCCGAGGGTCCGCAGGATCTAAGGCAGCTACAATAACGCTAGTATCGATGTATGACATCTAAAACCTCCCTCTCTCCTCCAGTAACTGCTTTAAGGCACCCTCAAGCTTAATCGGTATGTCCCCTTCCTCCCTCTCAAGCTCAAAAAGCTTCTCAGCAGCTTCAGCTACCTTAGCTACCCACTTGAACTCCCCTACACCAATTTTAATTAACTCCCTCAAGGCCTCACTCCTGGAACCATAGACACCTAACTTAACGAGCATGTCAATAAACTCCAGCATCTCACGATCTAGCCGCACAGGAACTACCTGACCACCCAAGATCTCCCCTAATATAATACGTATACGTATACATATTATAAATATTGCGTACTCATACCACATACTTGCTCTTAAGAAAAGAAACAGCACACTAGTGATGCGGAGTTCTATAATGATGGTTCCCCCGTCTTCACACTATATGATGCTATTAGTATGGTTTCATATTTAGTGAATTAAGAATTTAGCTTTAAGTAGTTGTTTCGTAGATGTCATCATGGTTTACGTTACATGCCCCGTTTAACCTTGAGAAAAACTTAAGGTGTACTTATTCTGTACTTACGGTGCTGCTGCCTTCTGTACGGCTTCATAAGCATTTACTACTCCATAGCCGTATAGGTTGTCGTAGCCGGCGTCACCCATGTCTGCTGCTGTTGTGTGTAGTATACCTCTGATGCTGCTCGTGCTTGTGTCGCCCACTGTGCCTGGCGGTAGTGGTGGGAGCTCATTCGCTAGTCTCCATGCCTGCATTAAGGCGACTGTTGCTGATACATGTGGTGTAGCCATGCTTGTGCCGCTGAGTGTTTCGTAGGTGCCGCCTACGTACGTGCTGAGGATATTAACTCCTGGTGCTGCTAGCTCTGGGTTTCTGTTGCTCCAGTCCGGTACATTACCTCCTTCATCAATAGCACCTACAGCTATGACCTCCGGGTATGCTGCTGGATATATTAGTGATTCAGCCCCCTCATTACCGGCTGCAGCAACGATTGTTATGTTGTAGCTGTAAGCACTCACAATAATATCGTGTAGCTCCTGCGGCGGGTTACTGCCTCCGAGACTTAAGCTTATGACTTCGGGTGCGTCATCTTCTGGATCACCAACTATTACGCCATCACCATCACTATCAACAACGCCATCAGGTCCTTTAATAGCTAGGTCTATAGCTATTACTAAGTCGCTCCAGTACCCTGTACCTGCATTACTGAGGGCTTTAATTGCGTAGACCTCTACATCATGTGCTACACCGACGACACCTATGTCGTTATCTACTGCTGCTGCAGTACCTGCAACATGTGTTCCATGACCGTCTCTGTCGTCGTACCTGCTGCTTACCTTGCCTTTCCACACAGCTACCCCCCACTTAATATTGCTTGCTAGGTCTGGGTGATCCTTATCAACACCAGTATCTATGATTGCTACCTCCACTTCGGAGTCGCCGTCACTGTTAACATCAGCTGAACCAGTAGTTAGTGCCCACGCATCAGTAGCGTTAATGTATTTGACACCCCATGGAGTAGTCTGCGGAGGCTGCTTCGCACCACCACCTTTACCTGGCTTAGGGCCCTTTAGCGGAAGTACTAGAGCCTCCACCACCCCATCTTCCGAGACATGGATTACTCCAGGTAAATTCTTGAGAACACCTACAGCATGCTCAGGAACCACAACGACAGCAACTGGCGCTAACTCAGCAACATAAACTACCTTACCACCTAACGCATTAACTGCCCTACAGTTAAAGCTCGACGTATTCACCCGTAATAGCACAGTCTTATATGACTGAGCCGTAACAGCTGGTAATGCCACAGCCACCGCAAGCAACACTACCATAAGTACAGAAAACAGTACCTTAACACTTAATCCACTACTTACCATAATTAAGCAACAAATAAGAAAGCGATACAGCATTATTAAGTATACACACCCTACTCATCACTAAATTCAGCTCTTCAATACTCGAAAAGCAGGTAACTAAATTTCTGATCACTGATGTACTTTCTTTAGTTCTTTACCGGTAATCCTAGCACTTAAGTTACTGCTTAAACAAACCTACTGGCTTACCTCAGCCTTAGCTTCCGTGACTACCCACCATACGTGTCCGTGACAGTGCCCTACTAGCCGACTCCAAGCTACGTACGGTACTTGCTGCGGTGGTAAGATGACTTCAACCTTAGTCAATACTCCGTTAAGGATACCTTCCCAGTTTAGTCCATGTGTTGTTTCTTTGAAGTGGTTGTTTATGAAGTCTAGTCTTAGTGGCTCAAGCATCCAGAGGAAGTCTGCTGTGTAGTGGCCGTCGCTGACCCATACCTTGCCAGTTACGTCGAACTCTATGATTACTGAGTTATTTGTGGGTGAAGTACGTGCCTTAAGATTTAAGGGGCTTATTGATGAGTAAGTACGTGTGATGTTCTGGATTACTTCATCCCTCAACATACTCCAGTACTGTGTGATGTACTTAAAGTCCTTAGGGCTGTAGGTAATTACCTCAACGTAGTGCAGCGTGGTGTTA
>CAYZJX010000031.1:0-11960 GCA_964479035.1 uncultured Desulfurococcaceae archaeon | reverse complement strand
TGACATCTCAGTTAAGGAAGGGAGATACTGTAGATATTATAGCTGGCAAAATAAAAATAGGCACAGCAACTATTGAGGATATAGAGGTTAAGAGGTTAAGAGAGTTAACGAATGAGGATGCAGCAATTGATGGTTTTAAAAATAGAGAGGAGCTAATAAGAACACTCAAGAAAATTTATAGAAGAAAAATAAATGATAACTCTGAAGTCAAGCTGATAAAGTTTAAGTTAATTGGACGATAGATAGAAGATAGTTAAAGTTAACATATATTGCTACATTGATTATTTCTATCTAATCCTACATTAAGCCTTAAAGATTTACTTCTTTAAAATTACTATGAATGATATGTTTGATTTCGGTACTACCACTCCCTTACCCTTACTCAAAATGCCTATTTCATATCTGGACAATTTCATGAGTCTTCCTTCGATTTTCCAGCCATTAATTAGGTAAATCTCCATTTCGGCACCTATTAAATCCGGTGTCAGCACAGTATCCTCAAGCTCTTCTTGAGAATAACCGTGAAGCTCTGTCTCACTCAGAAGAGCGTAAAGAATTGCATGTCTAAATACTATACATGGTTTATTGGAAACACTCACACCTATCTCATATTTTGAGATTTCGTCTACTACTCCTTCAATAGGGTCCTCATATCCTAGAACAAATATCTTTATTGCCTTACCAACCAGCCTTTGATCTATTATGTTTTCTCTCATTTTTCTTACCAACTATGAAATAGTTCTAGTATTATTATCCATACCAACATTTTATGTTTAAGGTGTGCTGCGAGGCATAAAAAGCAGAAGAGATAATTTTATTGAATCGTGATGAAGAGCTGGCTCTGAGCAGTGATTGGGCTGAGCTGCGCTGATTACCATAGCTAAGTAACTAGTATCTATTTAGCTTACTTCTTCATAATCAAGTCCGAGCTTTTCTGCATATTTATATGCTTCTTTCATCTCCTCGGCACTCGGCCTTCTGCTTATGTCCTTAAACTTTTCGGGCGATCTCCATGCTTTGTACTCTGGCCTGTATTGACCCATTATATTAACTAGCGCGTTGTTACAGTTTATAGCTATCCACTTTAGTATGGGCTTTGTACAACATTCGATGTGATTTGGCAGGACTAGATGTCTAATAATTATTGGATCACCTGATTCACATATTATCCTTAAGTTGCGAGTTATAACATCGAAATACCTATTAACTAATGATAGCCTCAATGCACATTTATTATTGCCGTACTTAAAGTCGGGCAACCATATGTCTATTAAATCGATGATAATAGTTAATGCCTCTTCAGTGAGATACATATTACTATTCCATAACTGAGGCACGTTTACCTTGACAAACTTTAATGATTCTACAATATTATGTATATTAGGTGTGGGATCTCCACCAACGTGATTTATATTCCTAGCACCCTCACTTCTCAAGTACTCTTGAATTACAGCTATTTCCTTAGCTCCCGCTTCAATACCTTGGTAAGGATTTTCTTGTGAAATATCGTAGTTCTGACAGTAAACACATTTGAAATTGCAGCTACCGTAGAATATGGTACCGCTTGGAACCAGCGGTGCTTCCTCACCTAAATGCAGAAAATATGTAGTTACAAAGGACTTAAGACCTAAACCACAAAAACCTCGTCGAGCTTCTCTATTAACTAAGCATCTTCTTTCACAAAATCTGCATTCCTTAACAATTCTTTTCGCGAGCTCTATCTTCAAGTCAAGGAAGGTATATCGAGGTGTAGGCAACTTCTTATAATCACTTAGTGTTAATTTACCGTTTCTTGCTTCATTAAGCATTTTAAGGAACCTATTACGAACAGAATCATGTGCCTCCCAAAGCTCCTCTAACGACCTACCATCTCTTGGGTTAAAGTCCACCGGCACTTTCTTCGCTATCATAAATTTCGCTGGCGAAATATCATTCATTACTAGACTGTACCACCTTAGTTTATGTTGCACCTTTTTACTGCTCCAAACCACCTCTGCGTCAGGCCGCATCAACTTCCAGAACACTACTTCTCAACACCTCTAATCGATATAAAACTTACTAAGTTGATTAACTTTAGCTCAACCATAATAGAATGTGTAATTAATTATTAATTTATCAGATCTGGCCTTTGAAAAGCAGCTCATCTATGGTTGCAATGACATCCTCTTTACGCACTCTATTCTTACTTCTAAAACGCACACCCTCAAGAGCCAGTAATTTTCTTTTAAAACTAGGATTGCCTCTGCCGTTAATAGTGTAACCACCTATACTTAAGTCCGATTTTATTACCCTGTGACAAGGGATAACTATTGGCAATGAATTCTCTTTGAGTATTTTTCCTACATAGCGTGGTGTTATACCTAAACATTCTGCCAGTAATTTGTAGGTAGTGACTTTACCTATTTCAATTAATTGCAATAACGCATATAGAATATCCTTAATTTCATCTGAATTGCTTGGTAGAATTTTCGATACTTCCTTATTGATTTTAATAGTTAGTAGTCTCTTGGATATCACTCTTAACTTACTCCTCGAGGGCCTTCTTTGCTTTAATAATTATAATGCCTTTATCCTCATTTCTCTCAATTATGAATTCAGTACCCCACTTTTCAACCATGTTCTTAGGTATGTACAAGTTTAATGGAAGTGTATAGTATTCATACACGTATGTTTTACCTTTTACTGTTTTTTTACCTACTACTTTCCTTACAGTAGCGGTACGCCTAACAACTGGCATAATTAACGCCCTTAGATAGATTTCTCTATAGGAGATAAATATTTTCACTAACTTATTTCTGAAGTGCTAGCCAAATAGTTAATAATTCTGTCATGACTAAAGTTATTTTTCCCAAAGAGTAGTGGTATTTTAGGTGGTGCTAATGCACAGAAAAGTAACTGTACTAGAGTTAGAGGGATTAGTAATAAATAATTTAATTAAGTCCTATAGAATCAGCAAGTGCTCCAGCAATAAAAAATTAAGATCTCTTAAAGTAAGTGCAAAGACTATTAATGACGAAGATATCGAAACTGAGTGCATGGATCAAGACAGAATAGGAAGAATAATAGCTATTCTCGCCAGTTACCAAAAGTGGAGCAGGTTAAACCTTAATCTTGGTGAAAGTAAAAAATAGTTAGATGATGAGTGGTGTTACATATGAGTAACTAACGTGATGATTAAGACACCAGACACTGATGACGTAATTTAATAGCGACCTATTAATACACCTAAAACCTAATCTAATGGTTTGTAGAATTCATGAATATAAGTTAAAACCTAAAAAGGATAAGGCTTTTTACCTCCCTAAGCTGGTCTATTGGTTGGGTTGACATCAACATGAGGTTCTGTCCGAAGTGCGGCACGATGCTCGAGCCCACAAAGAGAGATAAAAAGATAGTCTTGAAGTGTCCTAGATGTGGGTATGAAGAAGTTGTAAAGTTTACTAAATCTAGTGAGTACAAATTAGTTGTTAAATCAGGTGAGGAGAATAAAGTAAAAACAACCTCACTGGTTAGTGAAGGTAAGGTCACATCAAGAAAGAAGGAAGAGATAGAACAAGAAAAAGAGGAGTTCTATGAGGTATTTCTTGATTTAATGAGTGAGGAGGAAGGGTCTTAAGGTTAACATACCTTTCCTCAGACTAATATTAAACTTATAAGTTTAGCTATAAGGTAGATTTCTGGAGCGTAGCGGGGGTGCCCGAGCTAGGTCAAAGGGGGCGGGCTCAGGACCATACGGTGGGAGCCCCGCTGGCGTAGGCCTGCGTGGGTTCGAATCCCACCCCCCGCACCATATGTTGCTTTGTAAGATGAACATTAATTATACATTAGTTGCTTTTCTACTAGCGCTTAGAAAACTTAGAGTTTCTTAATTCTTCGAATTCTCTCAAGCACATCAAGTAGCTTGCTAAGCATTTCAATATCACTGATCTTAATTTCCTCTGCTATTTTAATTTTAAGGAGGACTTGATACATTCTATTTGCTATGAATTTTTCAAGCTCGTCTAATACAGCCGATGTCGTTACTGATACTGCCTCACTCTCACTTTTTACTACCTTTACAGTTCCGTGTATAGGACAAACGACCTCACCGCTTTTTAATTTAAAAAGGGGAGTTCCACATAAAGGACATGATTGGTCGAGCATTACAGCACCAGACCTGAGTAATTCACTCATTTTCTTGATAACAGCATCCCTGCTTCCTTTACTCATAATTATTCATCCATTAAGGAATTACCGATAGGTTTAATTTATTACTTTTCCAGAAATTTTCTACTTCTTGGGTGTGAGTAATGGCATCGCAACCTCCAGTAGACGTGAAATCATTAAATGAAGCTAAAATAATGCAGGCTGTTAGATTGCTTAATAAGATAATAGGTGACTCAAGTGTACCGAGAAATATCAGAAGAGCTGCAATAGAAGCTCTTAGAATGCTGCAAGATGCATCTCTATCTCCGGGTGTCAGAGCAGCAAATGCTGTAAGTGTTTTAGATGAAATAAGTCAAGACCCAAATATGCCTATGCACGCACGCACCACAATTTGGAATATTATGGCTGTACTATCGACGGTCAAAGACTAGCACTACAGCAGTGGGGGTACTAAAACACTAGAGGGTTCAGAGGAGTATAGAACCATGAAGGTAAGAGCTAGAGTTAGAGGTATTTACGCGACTGCAATTTCGAAAATACTATACGATAATGGTGTAGAGCTTGTTGATGTTAGTGAACAAATAGCAAGGAGATTGGGTATAGATCAGAGAAGAGGTGAGCCAGCAGACGTTACCGTTAAGACTGATGAAAGTGATCCATCAAAACTTTTAGTCCTAGGATTCCCCGAAAGCGTTAGTGCAGTTGGTAATATATTAGTAAGGAACATTCCTGATGCACTAGTACTGAAGCCTAAAGTAGGGCTTTACGCAGCATTTAAGACTAAAATAATTCGTAAAACCAACAGAGAATGCATTGTTGAGTCACCCATAGGCGAGGCTCTCTTGGTCGACGAATCTGACTGTAATCCGGGTAAGGTAGTATGTGTCACTGTAGTTAAGACACCCATTAGGCCTAGTGAGAGATTAGTTGTCTCAAGCAGAGTTAGAGTAGTAGGTAAATACGCTATTGTAGGCAGAGGCTCACGCGTATCATTTAGTGGTTTCATTAGGAATAAACCAAGAATAACCGAACTCCTAAATATATCCACTCAGTATATTAGGAAAGGCTATAGTATCAGATGGAGAAGTAATGCTGATGAAGCATCACTTGAAAATATAATGAATGAAATCCCTCAACTCATAGAGCTACTGCATAAGATAGAAGAAAAACTAAGTAATGCACAGCCATTAGAAATAATCTATACTGGTGAACACATGTTATTCTTAGAACTTACTTATTCTTCCAAGCAGTATTTAGATAACATAAGAAGTCGCGTGCTCCCAACCGCACCATTTCACCATGCCTTAAGAGCTATTGAAAATTCTTATGAAGGTGTTGTTGATTTAATAGATACATTTGCCGAATACATCGACAAATCAGACTTAGAGAAGTGGATAAGAGAGTGGATAATGAAAAGACTAGAGTATAAGAAAGACCTAAGAATATATCATAAGTCACTACATAAGAAGGACATCTTACTAGGAGAGGGTATAATTGAAAATATAGCTGCAGATAAGAGTAAGTTGAGATTAATAATTAAGCGATTAATAAGAGGCAAGGGCACATACGACGGACTCAACATACCTAAAGAGCCCGGAGATATAGCATTTACACATATAACCGAAGGTAAGTGGTATGTGGTTCACAGCTATTATTCAAGCGATATGTTAAATCAGAAGGGCCTGTACATAAATATAAATACGCCTCCAGAGGTGCTTCCAAATGGCTCAATAACATATTTAGACTTAGGAGTTGACATAATTAAAGATAGTAAAGGATGCCGCTTAATAGATACCGAAGAATTTAGAAAGTTACTTATTGATGGAATAACTACTGAAGATGTAATAGCTAAGGTTGCTAAAGCTGTAGATGAAATAATAAATGATTACTGTCATTAAATATTAGTACTTGAACAAAGAATATTGAGTTTAACACATATTAACTTGATGCATTTTCTTAAGACATCACTCATACTGAGTGATGCATCTACGTAAATAAGCTCGCCTTCCCTAACCATCTTTAAGTATATTTCTCTGGCCTTCTCTAAAACACTTAGATTTTCTTGAAGATATTCGACCCTCGATGGTTTACCTATTTTTCTTTGAAGCCCCGCCATAGGATCTATGTCCAGATAAATAGTTACGTCAGGCACGATTACGAATTTATTTAATTCCCTAATCCATTTAAGATCAGCTCCCTTCGCTCCCTGATAAGCCAGTGAGGAGTAAAAGTACCTGTCAGTAACCACAATAGCAGCAGAATTTAAGGCAGGTTCTATGATTTCCTTAAGGTGATAATATCTATCTGCAGCCATTACTAAAGCTTCGAAAAAAGCATTCATTTTTCCTCCTACACAATTTAGGATTTCTATAAACATTCTATGATACGGCTCATAAGTGTAAATCGCTCTATAGCCCCTATTGTTGAGAATCCTTACTAAGTGTTTTGCAATTGTTGTTTTACCCGAACCATCAAGGCCCTCTATAGCTATTAAATAACCTCGCGAAATACTTCTAGTCGATGACAAGATACTCACCCTTAATTATGCAGCCCCTCCTACTGCCATTCATTAATATGTTTTTAGCTTTATTCCAGGGCTCAAGCAACTGGTAAAGAGGAATATTACTGATCACTGCCCCAGTAACTATTATGGGGTCTATGCTTGAAGTAACTATAGCTAATGGCGCCTTACCATTCTTAGACAACGCGTATAATACGTACGACCCGACAGTACTGCCGACCGAAGCAGGAAGTAAGAGTATTTTACCGCTTACTTCTCCTACTCCCTTAATTACACCACTTCTGACATCTGTATCTCCTAGAAATGACACTGGTTTTTCAGAGAATGCTACATCAGAGCAGCAATCAGCACCTTCAACTATTGCACGTATTCTTAATCTAATCAACTAGAGGATCACCTCTAGTAAAAGCCCTTATCATGGATTCTCTATTTAAGAGAAATGCTGGGACACCTGCTAGTTTAGGAATATAATGCAGTGCCTTAACCGAGTCAGTAATAACGCAGCTTACACCTATCATGCTGAGCCTGGTAACGACAGGACATATATTCTCATAAATTTTAATACCGTGCTTTAGTAGCTTACGCCTTAAGTTATCACTTAATTTTATGTTGCTGTAAGTTATTAGCCACATCTCTCTGTCATGAATATCTATTCTATCTTTAGAGAGCACGTAGCTTACTATATCATGAACTTCTTTTCTTGATAGGTGAGGACAGCCAATGATATATAATGCATTACTGCATGAATTCTTAATATGCTCCTTAATGAATTCATGAACCTCAGCTACTGATATGTTCTCACTCTTGCTTATTTCTCCCCTACTTAGTAACCTCTTATAATTAGGTGTAACTCCTTCTAAGACTACCATAGGCGAATTGGAGCTGCTGCCAAATGCTGCTAAGAATCCTCTTAAGTAGTACTCATAACTATAGCTTAACCCCTTAACATAGGGTATGCTAGTAGGAAAGTACTTACCAATAATGAATCCAGCAGCAGCTACTTCCAATTCATTTCTTAAGGATTCAACAGTTACACTAACTTCTGGAATTCTATTCTCATCAAGGTGCACCCCACTTAGGTAGGTCTTACCTATTATAGCCTCCATTAGCGACAGTGGTCCGCCCTCCCTATTCGTCCGCGCGCCACACACGCTATTTGCATAGAGTACTGCATTACTTTCAGCCCATGCTAAGTGCTCGCCTTCTCGCGGAGTCCTAATATAATAGGGAGCACACGTAAAGGCCTTAGCACCCATATTCTTTAGTGCGTTGACTACACGCATCTGCTTGTTAATTACTTCATTACTAAAGAACTTGCCATTAAAATCAGCATTGATGGCAGCATACGGATTTGCTGTTGTAAAAGTTCTAAAACAAGCTCCTTTATGTTCAAGATCTTCTATGAACCTTACACCATAATCTAAGATATTAAAGTATGAAATACCGGAGATATGTGCGTGTGCGACATCGATAAGTCTTGTAGCTCCTAAGACCTCACCAACCTTTACTACGACCTTGATAGCTAATTCAGTAGCTTCACCAAACTCTCCATTAAACATTGCTTCTTCTTCCTTCGTAAGGTACATAACTTACCACACTCACTACCTAGTCAGCTAGGAAAGCTTAGGTCTTCTAAATACCGCTTCCTTACCTAATGGCATTGTAGCATCAATACCTACTTTATCAGTAATTCCATCCATTGAACTAGGATCGAGAGTAGAGCCCCTAGCATACCTTATAATTACAAGTCCCCTCCCTGCCTGCAGCCTTGTTGCTATAGCCCACTCAACCTCCTCCATATTATCAGGGTCTATATCCTCATCTACTACTACTACGTGCTTTAAGCTGGAGTGTGCCGCAAAGGCAGCCATAATGGCTGACTTGCCATCACCTTCCATGTTTTTTCCTATGGATATTACTGCATGTAGCCAGCACCCGCTAGCTGGAGTTAGCCGTACTTTCTTTACGCGTGCTACCACCTTCCTTACAGCTTCCCAGATCAGCGCTTCTCTAGGAAATCCCATTAATATTCTATGCTCATTGCTAGCAGGTAGGATTACATGAAATGGAATATTCTCTTTATTAAAATATATTTTATCTACGGTGATCACAGGCTGTCTTCGAACTCTATCGTAGAGGCCAAGAATATCCAGGAAAGGTCCTTCATCTGCGAGTTCTTTAGTGATTCTACCCTCAATTATTATTGAAGAATAAGCTGGAATAGGAAGATCGTATATAGGCGTTCTTGCTACTTCAAGATACTTCCCTGCTAGGTGCTCGAAGAGTTCCAGTTCGAATACCCCGTACGGGGGTGACAATGATGCAGCAAGAAGGGCGAGCGGATGTACGCCAATAGCTATAGCTATTGGCGTTTCTTTACCTACCTTTTTATTCTCTTTAACTATATGGTGAAGATGTCTAGGGACAAGCCTTATAGCTAACTGTCTATTGCCTATTATCATTAATCTATGAATTGAGGCATTATAAGAATCAAATTCGGGGGTCTTCGCTACAACTATAGAAGATGTAATGTATTTTCCGCCATCCTTAGGGTAAAATTTTATTGCAGGAATATTTTTCAGTAAGACATGGACTTCTCTATAATTGTCTCTGAAACTTACTTCCCTAGTTCTTCCCTTAGATCCCAGAGCTCTCATAATTTTTCCATAAGCTTCCTCATCCCTAGTTACTCTTAGTAACTCGTAGAGTCTTTCCCTACTACTTAAAACGTTCGCAACGCATCTTAAGCTAGAGCCCTTAATAGAGAACATTAGTGTTAAACCTTTACGATCACTCTCAATAATATATTTTGTTGGTTCTATCTCTGGTTCTAACTCTTTCTTTATTTCTAATACTTCACCTCGAGATCTCAAATATTCAATTACTTCAATTAAATCACGCATTTTCCAACCCTAACAAAATCTTCATAATTGCTTGTTATCTTAATTCTTCCCATGATTAATGCCGAAATTTCTCCGTCCCAAGGAGTTAAAACTTTTATTACTTCATCCCTGAAGCGAGCATCCTTTATTATGCCAAGCGCAACATCCTCTAATTTGCTATCTAATACGCCTACTAGATATCCCCTAAAGTCACTCTCTCTAACTATATTTAACTCGTACCTGCTGGACGAGATATTTATTTCCCTAGCTGATCCACTTAATACTATGTTAACTATATTGCCATATAGGGAGGCATAAACTACACTATTAAGTACTTCATCACTTATTGCTAAATCATTAGTGAGGTCTTGTAGACTGATTCTTTTACCGGAAAGTACACAAGATCCAATAACCTTAACCTCACCTATCCGTAACACTCTTTCTTTAGCTCCCTTAAAATACGATATATATGCCTCACTACGCAGTTTTCTTCGCTCTTCTCTGCTTCTTTTTCTAACTTTAGCTGGTCTAGGAGCTTTTATGACCTTTATTTGTGGTGGAATTGCCGACTTAAATATTTCAGCTAAATTATTATCTAAAATAATAATGTGTGTAGGCTTCAGCCACCTAATTAAGCTCAACTTATACTCCAACGCCTGTGGTGAATTAACCCATCCATCAGTATTAATAACTACTGCCTCAACCCCCAAGCTTAGTGCTTTTGCAAGTAAGTCCCCTAGTGCCCTAATTATCAAACCATAGCAATACTGAGGACTTGTATACCCTATGAACTTAAAATAGTCAGCATTTAATTCTCTTTGCCACACAAACGTATCTCGAGGTATTACCATAGCTACTGTTGCTGGCAGTGCCAAGTCTTCCTGGCCTATATCACCCTCTACCAAGGCAACTTTCATGCCTTTCTGTACCATGTAATTAGCTAAAAAAGCAGTAAGTGTGGTTTTGCCTGATTCCACTGGTCCTATCACAATAGCTACTATGGGGCGCTTCCTTGAGCTGCTTACCTCTTCTGCAATTCTTAACCACTCATCAATAACCTCCTCACCCTCACTAGGCTGCTCAATACATGCGCCACTACCTAAAGTAACTCTTAATTTAGTATTTTCGAGTGCCTTCAGGCCATAGCTGCGGACACGGTGAATTATTATGCTACTACCCTTACCATATACCGTACCTACAATCAGAACCCTGCCTTCAATGACATCAACACGTGCTGGACCTAGTATCCTTACTATAGAGTTTCTAGTTAAATCAATATTCATTATCAATATCGCTACCCTACACTCTGTATATTTATTAAAGACTTAAAGGCATTAAGTAATCATGAATTAATAGTTAAGTAACCGGTGTTGAACAAACATGCGGACCACCTACATATGTATTGAGCTAAATCGTATTTTGAGACGTTATAGGAAAATACTTAAGTTATCAAAAAAACTTGGCCAACATATTATGCGAGGATGCTCACTAGCTATGGATTTTGCTAATATGCTGCGTAAATTGCAACCAAGTAATGTGCTCGAGATAGGGACAGGAATAGGTTCACTTACAATAATTTTAAGCAATTTTTCGAGGAAAGTGGTTTCTATTGAAATAGACCCAAGATTAGCATATATTGCAAAGGATGTATTGAGAAGATACCATAATGTTGAAATCATATTAGGTGATGGTCTCACATTTCTTCGTACATCTTCAATCAAAGCAGATATTATTTGCGCTAATCCACCTTTTAACATAACAGGACCTCTTATATCAACTATAGTTAAGTCAAACTACAATCTTGCATTAATAACACTTCAGAAAGAAGTTGCCGAGAAGTTAACTACCTCACCAGGTACTA
Organism: uncultured Desulfurococcaceae archaeon; assembly: GCA_964479035.1. Taxonomy (GTDB): domain Archaea; phylum Thermoproteota; class Thermoprotei_A; order Sulfolobales; family NBVN01; genus B83-G16. Next base: position 550 of record CAYZJX010000031.1, on the reverse strand, counting down.
GAAGCTACGGCAGGCTTACAGCGTTTGTGAGAACCTTCATGAACGTTGAGTTAATTAATTCGTACTCACCAGAAGAATTTCTGCCAGAACCAGAAGTAAGTATATCACTTGTTTTGCTTTCAAGAAAAAGAAAATGGGAAAGTAGGTGGACTCTCTATGAGGAGTTTATAAAGTGTGTTTTTGGTCAACGCAGAAAGCTTGCTTATAAGGTCATAAAAAAGTGTTTAGAGAGCAGGCTTAACTTAGAGTACCGTAAATGTAAGGAATTAGAAAGGTATAGGGATATAAGGATTTTTTCTCTTGACCCTGAATCATTAGTCAATATATTTAACGAGTGTGTAGCTGTAGAAAGCTCGGAGACACTAACAAGCAGAAAGTTTCAAGCATGATCTCCTGCATAGTGTATTCTTACGCCGCCACTTCTTAATGCTATATTAATTGCTGCATTTATGTCTTTAGTAGTCCGTATATTCCTAAGTCCCTTAAAATGAGGTAAAGGCTTTGATGTTGTTCTTGATTCATCTATTACGTATACTTCATAACCGGACTG
>CAYZJX010000030.1:10751-12101 GCA_964479035.1 uncultured Desulfurococcaceae archaeon | reverse complement strand
AGGAGTTTTTCTTCTCTAACGTACTTTCCTAAAACTCTGGGGAATGTTCCGTACGCTCTAGGGTGAGGTTTGCCACCAGCGGCGGGTGAGGTAACCCAGGCATCTGATATTATAGATGATAGCGGACTTGATATGACGGTCTTCACATCTTCTTCATCCATAACGAATATAACCATTGCAGCCTCGCCTTTTATTTCAAGTAGCCAGTCGAAGAATCCCTCGTACGGGTCATGTAGCATGCCCTTCTCCTTCAGGATTTCCTCTAGGGTCTTACCCTCATACTCCTTTAGTGGGCACTGGGATATGAGGACACCGCTCCATCCAGCTGCTTTTAGGAAGTTCTCACCCTTCATTTTATCTTCTTCAATCTCCTCCTTTATCTTCTTCCTGACTTCACTATCCTTTAATCGTTCAAGCATCTTACCGACTCCACCTTCCAGAACCCACGTTGGCAAAAGGGCAGTTATGGTTGTGCTGCCAGCAGTGTATGGGTACACATCACAGTTAACTTCTACACCTCTTTTCCTAGCTCTCTCCATAAGTCTTAAGGTTGCATTTACCTTGCCCCAGTTCGGTTTCCCGGATGCCTTATGATGTGATATCTCGACTGGGACGCCTGCCTCCTCACCAATTCTTATGGCTTCCTCAACAGCTTCTATTAAGTACTTTCCTTCATTCCTTATGTGGGTAGTGTATATGCCTCCATACTCCTTCACTACCTTTGCTAATTCAATAATTTCTTCTGTTTTAGCGTAAGATCCTGGAGGATATATTAGACCTGTTGACATTCCGAAAGCTCCTTCTTCTAAGCTTTCTTTTAAGAGCCTTTTCATTTCCTCTAACTCTTCCTTAGTGGGTTCTGAGGGGTCGAAGCCCTTCACAGCTATTCTTATAGTTCCATGACCTACTAGCGGAACAAGGTTTATGGTCATTCCCTGCTTTTCGACTTTACTGTAGAATTCGCCTAGTGACCTCCAGTCCCAGCCATAGTCAAATCCTCTCGCTAGGAATGGTGATAAGTACCTTTTTAGTAAGTCAACCTTCTCAGGGTTTATTGGCGCCATTGATAAACCGCAGTTACCTACTACTGCTGTTGTTACACCCTGCATTATGTAGCTTTCTGCATTAGGGTACGCCAAGATCGTGAGGTCTGAGTGATTATGTAAGTCGATAAATCCGGGTGAGACCACCATTCCTCCAGCATCTATCTCAATCTCACCCCGACCCCTGAATCCACCAATCTTAACTATCTTTCCGTCCTTAATGGCTATATCGTTCTTGAACCAAGGACTCCCTGTACCATCTATAATTAATCCATTCCTAATTACTAAATCGAATTCCTCGACCATA
>CAYZJX010000030.1:0-10651 GCA_964479035.1 uncultured Desulfurococcaceae archaeon | reverse complement strand
TATGCTCTATATGCTTCAATGTACTTGTCGATTCCATGAATTAGCAGTAAGTACTTATTTCTCTTAACCTCAATAGGTGGGGTTCCCCAGCCAATCTTAATTTCGAAGTCGGCTTTCTTGAGTAGTATTGTCGTATTAGCTACAGTAATTTCTTCTAGCATGTAGTCCTTACTTATACTACACCTGTACTGCTTGAGTCTGTCGTCAACATAGCTAACCACCGCGTAGAATTCCTCGCTCCCATCAGGTAGCTTAACGTGGGGTCTATGGAATAAGTAGATGTCATCGTCTACCTTAATAGCAAATGAGTCCTTATCACTAATTACATTCCCTCTAAGCTTTTCTGGGTGAACGAAGGCGCAGACCTTCCTCATAACCTCCTCAGAGTCCTCGTAAGTAAGTATTGGTACAGTTCTTTCTCTTCTTTCAACTGGATTAAAATACCATATTGTCCTTCCCGTGTATATGATATGCTTCATACCATTCATCATAAAGGCTCTCGGGTCTTCACAACCCCAAATGTCCTGCCTGACACTAGGCCTGATCACAATCTCAGCTGGATAGTGGGTATGCGAAATAGTCTTAGTCAGGACATCGTCTAGTGGGACCTCAATCTTAACTATAGCGCTAATGTACATGTAGTAACCGACAACTATTCTCGCATAAACTACTATTACATCATCCTCGAGAACTGCTGAAGCATTAAATATAGCTATCGGATGTTCAACAGAAAACCTCTTAATATGTATGTAATCAGGCGCTATAATACCGAGCCTCTCGACAATATCATATGTCTTAAATACTCTAACTTTAGCAGACTTCTCAGCTAGGGGGTGCTCCCTGTACATATTCATAGAGCTACAACCTCTCAATCATTTACTAGGGGTTAAAATATTCTAAAGACCTACACCACATATGAAATAAGATATGATTCGAAATATTCCAAAGTATCTCGAATTATGAAGTACTATGAAAGATAATGTTTATTGAGGAGAGGCCTAGTAATTATTGATCAGATACCTTGGCTACATAGCAGTTGTTATGGAACTGGAGCTTAAGATATAGGTAAAATTAGTTCGACTGTAGCTGGCAGCTGATATGCATTAATTAAAATAAGTTTTATTAGTGGACCTCCAAGTACTACTGTACTTTGGGTGTAAGCGTGATTAATAGGAAGGTAATGATCTGTTATGTAAACTTTATTTTACTTATGGTAGCTTGGATCATAGTAATTATATCAGGTATCATACTGTGGCTGGTTTTACCTAGTGGTGCTGGTAAATTTACCTTAGTGCGGTACTTCCTAGGACTGAGTAGGGGTGAGTGGGTTACAATACATACCTATGCTAGCATTGCATTCAATATCTTAGCACTAGCGCACTTGTTGCTTAATTGGGACTGGATTAAGAATGTGACGAAAGTCCTATTAAAGTCATAAGGGGTGGTAGCTCATTAAGTAATTAGCTTAAGTGCCTTCCTAGTAACTGAAGTAGCTGTTTTATCAAATATGTAAATAACAGGCTCTAGACCCATCCCTCCTAAATCTACTAATGCGTCCGGGCACTCAATAATAGTTGTTATTAATTTAGATATATTCTCTATGAGTTCCAACCTGCTTTTATGAGGTCCTGAAAACATTAGTTTAAAATTCAGATTCTTCATTTTCTCAATGTATTCTTCATTATATCTAACTACTATAGCTGACCTCAGTTCAATGCATTTCTTTCTTATTACTAGAAGTACTGTTGCAGTGTGCCTGCTGCCTCCATATGCTGGGTCACCAACAGCCACTACAGATGTTCCTACACGTATTATCCTACCAACAAACCCTACTACTTCTTCAGGCCTCTCAGCGCTTGATGGGGCAACTACAATATTCATACCTACTTCAGGAATCAGCTTGTATGCATTGCTGTAAGACTGCAAGAGTTTCAATGCGTTCTTAGCATCCTCTATGTAGGGGTCGGCTACGTACGGAAAGAGCTTCCTGCATAATGCACAAGTTAAGGGAACTTCAGGATCTAACTTCCTGTGTAAATTGCATAGTACACACCTATTCAGTAAAGAATTAATTATTTGAGAGAAAGTTCTGTAGTACTCAGCTCTACCCCTCTTATATGCTATATCGGCAAGTACCTTAATAGCAGCTTCAATCTCCTCACGAGATATGCCAGTATCCTCGAGTTTGGAAATGAGTTCAGCTCTACTTTTGCTAATATATTTCCTAATCATGGGCTGGGTAACACCGAGGAGCTTAGAAGCTCTAACCTGACTAATTCCTGAATTAATTAATTCGATGGCTACGAGAGCACGTAAATAAGGTACTACGTATGTGCTGACTAGCTCATGGGGCAGCATGTGTAATTCCCTATTAACTTATGATAACCAGGTTATTAAAATATTTATAACCTTATTCTAGCAATTTGCTGAGTGGGAGTGAAGGGTGAGGGAAGAGTACGGCTATAGCTTAGAGCCCGTACCTGAGGAGGGGAGGACGTACAGCTTCTGGCATAACTTTGCTATATGGTTCGGATCTGATGCAGGTATAGCTGTTTTTTGGGCTGGTGCACTGCTTACTCCAGCATTATCACTTACCGCAGCTATAGCACTAATTATAGTTGGTGTAGCTCTCGGAAACATATTCATGGCTCTAATTGCTGTAATGGGGTACAGGACAGGAGTACCTACTATGGTGTTAGCTAGGGGAGCGCTGGGTATTAGAGGTTCTGTTCTCCCGTCAATACTTAACTACGTACAGCTCATTGGGTGGTCAGCAATAATGATTGTAATAGGTGCTAAGGCCGCTGATCAAGTAATAATGACTCTTACTGGTATATCAACATATTACTTGTGGGTAATAGTAATAGGTGCCGTACTAACACTATGGAGCTACTTAGGACCTGAAAAGTGGAAGACCTTAGAAAGTATTTCAGTAGCACTGCTACTAGTACTTACTGCGTGGCTGACTTATGTTACACTAACTGAATTTAAGATAGGTGAGCTACTCAGCAGACCTGGCACGGGAGGAATGACATACTGGCTAGGGCTTGACTTAGTAGTGGCCATGCCTATTTCATGGGTCCCCCTCGTAGCAGACTACGCTAGATTCTCTAAGTCCATCAGCGGGAGCTTCTGGGGGACTTATGTAGGGCACTTCATATCGTGTGCTCTATTCTACTTTATAGGAGCTCTAACTAATGTAGCTGTGGGCGCCCCAGATCCAATAGCTATAATAGCATCCTACGGGTTAGGCATGCCTGCAATGCTTATTATAATATTCTCAACACTAACAACTGGCTTTCTGGACATATACTCAGCAGCAATAACATTCAAGAACATCCTGCCAGGAGCTAGTGTAAAGAAGCAGATCATATTGGTGGGTGTCATTAGTACCATTATAGCAACGTTCTTCCCTGTTGAAGCCTACGAGTGGTTCCTACTACTCCTAGTAAGTGCCTTTGTACCTCTGGCAGTTATAATGGTGCTCGATTACTTCGCAAGAAGGTATGACCCTAAGGAACTACTTAAGGACAGAGGAAAGTATTGGTACAAGAGAGGAGTAAATGTGTTTGCAATGATTGTCTGGTTCATAGCATTCGCTTTCTGCCTCTTACTAAACACATCATCAGTGCTGATGATAGAAATACCCATAATCACAGATATAGCAAGTAATTACGGAAGCTCGCTACCAACACTTGCACTTACTGCAGTAATGTACCTACCACTAGCAATGAGAATGAAGAAGCAGATCAAGCATACATGAATCAATGTTCTTACTAACCGCTCATTAACATTATGAGCAAGTTCAATTACCCTATACTTTGTGAGTATATAGGGAGACTAAGTACATACTCCTTACCCAACTCTCTCACTGATTTCAAGCTCTCAGCTACCTTCACTAGGTCATCTACTGTTAATTTCGAATGTGAGGGCATTGATATGATGTATGTGTAGTTCCCTATCCATAGCTGTATGAAAGTGCTATAGCGGTAGGGCACAGGTGGCCCCGTCTTAGCGTTCATGCAGAGAAGGCCGTACGAGTCACCGATCTTAATTATTCTTATATTAGGGTACTTCCCACTTACTTCCTTTAGGTCGTATAGTGAGGGTATGTAAGGTGCCTCACTAATTTCTATAGTTATGTTGTCATGCCAGAAGTCAGGTACTTCCCTATCAGCAAACAACAGTATTATAGGTCTGCTGTAGACTCCTACCAACCTAATCCCATCAGGCATCCAAGTTGGTAAGTAAATATTTATTTCATAGATCTTAGGATCATTCAGAAATTCCTCAAGAGAAACCTTATTCTCTAAAATTACCCAAAAGCAAGGTATGCGTATACTCCTCCACGAATCAGTTAGTACGGTATTCTCCTTACTCGAGGCTGATCTACTTAATTGAATAATAGAAATGAATAAAGATATAGCTAAAACCCCTATGATTATCATGGCTAAGTACTTTAATCTAAGGCCATTAGAACGAATATGTGTAGGAGCCGTGACTTAAATCCCCGAATTATTGCTTTATTCTAAATTAATTTATAAGTATTAAGTATTAGAGGCTCTTAGACAATTCTATTAATTACTAAACCCTACTATGTGCTTCTTTATATGAACCTCAGGTAGCCTGCACTGCCAATATTTATACTGGTTATCACGCCATAAAGCAATTCCTCAGTTTATGAGTGCTCTAAGCGGTTAATGTACTCGAGCCAGATAATTACCTCATTAAATTTCACGAACTTCTCACCGAGATTTGCTGTGTGTATTGTATTCTAATTAAGAATAATTAATGATGTTAAGCCTTAAGTTAAAAATTAACTTACTTTTCGCACTACATGAGCAGAATGAGGTTTATTTGCGTAATGAAGCGCAGTGACTCGTCATCAAATACTCTGATAGAGTTCCATGAGATGCTGTATATGTAGTTACCTATGTATAGTGCTCTGATAGCATCTTCATGTGCTAGCAAGCCGCTATACGTTAGGTTACCATCACCTATCCTAATTACGATTACTCCGCTATTTCTGCCGTGGACTGGAAATGCTATGTACTTCTTCATGTAGTTTATGAGGAATGCTTTGTGGTCCTTAAAGAGCGGTGTCCTATACACACCCTTGACAACTATCTTTGATACCTCCGTAATATTTCTCGGATTACTTATATCGAACAGTGACACCTTAAGCCCTGAGAACCCTCCGCTTTCATCGGTCTCAACGCCTATACCTATCAAGTACTTACTTCCGTATGGGTGAAGATATTCAGAGTACCCAGGTATTTTTAGATATCCGATCACCTTAGGGTTCTTCGGATCACTCAGATCTATTCCAAAGAGCGGATCAACCTGTCTGTATGTTACTAAGTACATTAAGTCACCTAAGTACCTGGCAGCATAAATCCTCTCTCCAGTAGCTAGCCCCTCTAGCCTACCTATGATGCTTAAGTTCATGTCCAATACATAGACATTATTGACTCTCTTAGTCATGATGGCATTATTCTTAACGTAGAATGTACTCGACGTTGTAGCTATTCTGAAGTATCCTTCGTACTCATCCATTGAGAACTGATCGAGTACGTAGCCAGGAACAGATCCCTCAGCCTCAGCAGTAATGTCTAAGCCATCAATAGCGAACCTATAAATTACTGTCTCCTCCATAGCCCTTCCTGCAAGGACATCATTAGCTACTTCAGTAAATTTCCTCATCCACTTTTCCCGTTCCTCACTACTCAGTGAGTTGAACCAAGCCTGAATAACTTCAGCTACCGTACTAATTTTAGCACTATGTGGCAGCATGCTGCTATTCATTACTACATCAATAATTTTGCCTATGTCATCAGGTAGCTCAGGCTTTAACTCCTTGACAACCTCCCACATAAAGTCTACGTACCTGAAGTACCTCCTAGACAATATGTAGATATTACTTGTTGAGACATATATCCAGCTACTTCCGCCAGTAAGGAATACATGCTCCTTGTGCTGAAGTTTGAGTGCGTCGACAGCTGATATCATTGTGAATACATAGTTAGGTGCTGCCTCAAAGTAAAATATCGATGCTGGATTTACCGGAACACCGTTAACTATGGGTAGTATCAGCTCTCTGTCCTTAACCATGATCACAGGCATTGAAGTAATTACGTATACATTACCGCCAGTCATTCTCGATGTCACATAGCGCCCACTAACAGTTAAGTTGTAAATGCATGTAGCTTCACCATCCTCACCTACGTCATAAATGTAGATAGTGGTATTGGGTATGGTGATTTTAGGGGGCTTAGGTGGAACAGGCGGTAATGTCACAGTGACTGTGCGAGTTACTGTAACCACTGGAGTAGTCGCTGGCTGTACCTTAACCCCAGGTTCTGCTGACCCTGCCTGAATAGTGACTTCTTTTAAGGGGGTGACGACCCAGTAATTATTTGAGGTTATGACAATAAGCCTCTTGCCTGATTCATTAATTAATACATAGAGCCCAGTAATACTCTCTGTCTTACTGAATTTAAGAACATTTTTAACCTCAGCCTCGGTAGGTGGGTACGCCTTAACTATAGATACCTCATGGCCTCTAGCCAAGTATATGAGCTCTCCATCGGTCTTAACTATGTCTGCTTCATCAACACCAGCAACTTGGACGTTAGTTAAAGAGTACGGCACAGCTGACTTAACAACAACTGCTGCAGTTTCCCCAAAAACACCTGGTTTTGTGGCTATAGTATAGGTGGGTAGTGGAGTAGGTATTGCCTCAGGTGTCATAATAGGTGCGCCCCCTGACCTAGTATCGTACTGATACATAGCTTGCGACTTCTTAATGAAGTTGATGAGCTCGTCGTATGAATTAAATCTACTAGCTATTACTGCACTACTACCTGGTGGGATGGTGTGAGGTGATGTAGGTTGCCCTATTTCAGGTGTTTCAGAGGGTTTAGTTGTGGTTTGCGTAGGCTGAGGTTCTAGACTGGGAATTGTTAGAGCAATTGATGCAGCTAGCACCAATGCTAATAACAGTACCGGAATGTACTTTCCCATGCTTCTGACCACCATGTGATGTAGGCAGATCATTCTATATAATACTAAGCTGTGGAACATGCTGTTCTATTTCCTAGAATAACTAGTTAACTTGAGCAGAATCAACTATGTTAGTTAGAATCCTTAAAATTCCCTACACAAGAATCTCTTCTTGAGGGGACTATACTGCAGAAGAGCAGAGTAATGAAGTTAGTACCTACCTATACCTACGTACATGCAGTAGCTCCTGAAGTTAGTGACATCATTAACGTTGCCTTTGGTAAGGCTCTAGACGTAGCTATAGCTCAATATAATTACTACTACTTCAGGAGCCACAATCTACTTATCAATGAAGTCCTGCAGGGCGCTGTAGATGTATTTATTCATGAGTTAAGTCAGAGTGGTGTGAGATTAAGTAAAGAAGATATTGAGGCTTACTCGAGGAGGTTTGAGAAAATGCTGCGCTGCTGGGCTTCAAGTCCTTACGTTAATTACTTGAGGCCTAGGACACATGTAATAATATTTGAGAAAGAAGGAGAATTCAGAGGTGTTTACGCTCAGCCGGACTTCTATGACCCACTAACTAATGTATTCTATGAGCTCAAGAGCTTCGACATTGAAAAAGAGCCTAAGAAACATGTTGAGGTGCAGGCCAGGGTATTCTCTCTGCTTGGTAATTTAAAGCTAATATACTTCAGCATCGTAGGAGATGATTACGTAATTAAGGAAAAGAGTGTTAAGACTGATACGACAGTAATCAACTCTTTATGGAACTTTATAGGTAGCTACGTAGGTGCTGAAGTGGAGCCCTTCGATAAGATAGCACTCTCATATCCTACAGTACACTACATTTACGATAAGTCCTGTAACTGCTGGAGGAGGACCTTCTAGGCTTAGAGGCACTCAAATTAATTTAAGCTTAAATCATTCACTACACTCTATAATTAGGTGCTTCAGCTCGTCGCATGGTGATTGGCTATGGTTAAGCTACTTTACGTAGTTCTAGATGGTATGGCGGATAGGCTGGTGGATGAGGTCACTACCTTAGAATTAGCTCACAAGCCTGGGCTGGACTACATAGCTGAAAAAGGGGTCTGCGGTCTGATGTACCCTGTTGGCAAGGGTATAGCACCTGAAAGTGATGCAGCAGTTATTTCACTCTTAGGTTACGACCCGTTCAAGTGCTATACTGGGAGGGGTCCTCTGGAAGCTCTAGGTGCTGGCATAATATTTAGAGTAGGGTATGAGGTTGCGTTCAGAGCTAATTTTGCTACAGTTGACCCTAAAACAATGAGGATAATTGATAGGAGAGTAGGCCGCACATTAAGGAGTGAGGAAGCTAGGGAGCTAGCTAAGGAAATTGATGGTTTGAGGCTGAGTCACGGAGGGTACGTGAGAATTAAAGCTACTGTAGGACATAGGGCGGTGGTTGTGCTTGGGAGCGAGTTTAGCAAGCTCTCACCTCTAGTAGAAAATACAGACCCGGCATATGGGAGGAAGGGGCTGGTCAGCGTAGCTAAGGAGAGGTATGAACCATTTATTAAGGAGGTTAAGCCGCTAGTAAGTGACCCTGAAGCAAAGCTGACTGCCGAATTAGTCAATGAATTTACTAGAAAAGTTGTTGAAGTACTTGATAGACACCCAGTAAATGAGGATAGACGAAAGCGCAGGGATCTTCCAGCAAATATCATACTGCTGAGAGATGCTGGCAGCGAACTCCCTAAGGTAGAGCCACTTAAGAAAAAGCACGGGCTCGAGTTTGCTCTTATTGCTGAAATGCCCATAGAGTTAGGTATTGGAAGAGCTTTTGGAGCTTACGTTGCCGAGGTCTCCCACACTACTGGAGACCCTGAGAGAGACTACGGGACTAGGCTGGACCTAGCATTAAGTATGTTGAGGAAGTACGATGTAGTTTACGTACACCTTAAGGGTCCTGATGAGCCTGGACATGATGGTGACGCAGAGCTTAAGAAGAAGAAAATAGAGGATATTGATGAGTACTTCATTAGGCCTCTCCTAAGGAAATTAGGTAGTGAGGTGGCTGTGCTAGTTACTGCAGACCATGCAACACCACCTACAGTTAGGGCACATACTGATGACCCAGTACCTGTTGCTTTAATGCACGAGAACGTAAAACCTGATGAAGTGAGGAAGCTGACTGAAAAAGAGTGTGCTAAGGGGTACTTAGGTACTATAGAGTACGGGTGGGAGCTCCTTCCTAAAGTGCTTAAGATCCTGCAGCCAGATTAGTTTATGACCGCCTCAAAGCACTTACTGCCTTCTTTAAGCTACTCAGGAACTCCTCAATATCTTCTTCGTCATTATAGAAGTGAGGAGATATCCTCAAGAACCCCCTCCTAATATTGAACTCTGGCTTTCTTTCACGGCACTGCTTAATGAGCTCCTTAGCAACTACTTCAGACTTGAGGTCCTTGACCTTAAAGGTTACGATGGATCCTCTTCTAGAGATTTCGTGTGGTGTAATGACTTCAATCCTGTCCATGGCCGCCAGCTCCTTAATAGCGTAGTCGGTTAGCCTCATATTGTGAGTGTAGATTGATTCGACACCGATACTTAGTATGTACTCAATTGACTTAGCCATCCCTACTTTGGCTTCATAAGCACTAGTACTGTACTCAAACCTCCTAGCTGTTCCAGCATACCTCAGCGGCCCAGTACTGAGTGACCACATGTCCTCGACTGAGCGCCAGCCCACAAGCCCTGGCTCCAGGGACTCATACAGCTCCCTGCGTATGTATGCTATGGCAGCACCCATAGGCCCTACGAGCCACTTGTAGGACCCTGTTATGTAGATATCTACATCAAGCTCCTTAACATTTATTGGGAGGTAACCAGCAGCCTGAACACCGTCAACTATTAGTAGAGCACCTACTTCATGAGCTTTTCTAGCTATTTTAGTTAAGTCAAACTTTTGTCCGGTAAGGAATTCAACATGACTTAAGCACACAGCCCTAGTACCTTCATCAATAGCTGAGAGGAGGTCCTCCTCATTAACTATAAGGTTTTTAGCATGAACTAATTTAACCTCCCATCCCTTTTCCTTCCCTACCCTAACCCAAGGGTAGATGATGGTTGGGAACTCGACAGCAGTTGATACTACCTTACCTCCGCGACTCAGTGCCCACGCTATAGAGTTTACTGCTTCGGTTACACTACTAAAAATACCTACTTCATCTTCACTACAGCCGAGGAGTTTAGCACCAAAACTTCTAAGTTCTTCAAAGACATTTGCTTCCTTTTCTTCATTTAAGTAAGCCGTACCTTCTAAAAGAATGCCTTCCAAGAATTCATTAATGGCCTTCACTACCCTCTTAGGAGTCAGACCTATGCTTGCTGTACTTAAGTATATGAATTTGCTGAGAGCTGGGAATTCATTAAGAAGGTCCTTCCTCAAAACATCACCAGGTAAGTAAGGAAAGCAACAATAAAAAATTACTTCATTGACTGGAGATTAAATTCATGAATTAAACATACTATTCCGGTGGTTCAATACCTATTAGCTCCTTGATCTCCTCACTACCCTTCTTTAATTCTTTAACCTGCTCTGGGTCAAGGATTTTGAGTAGTGCTAAGAACTCACCCACGTGAGTCTTTTCCTCCTTAGCTACATCCTCAAAAACTCTCCTGA
>CAYZJX010000029.1:5197-12479 GCA_964479035.1 uncultured Desulfurococcaceae archaeon | reverse complement strand
CTAGAACACCTATTATGAGTAATGACCACTTCTTAGCTATAACATCTATTAAGCCGTAGAGTGGGCAGAAGCACAGCTCCTCCTTCTCACTCTTATCTGCCACGTACTATCCCTCAGGTAAGTTACTGTGTATTCAGTAACTTCTGTATTAATATGCTTTCCCTGAGATAGTTGCTATAGGGAGGGAAGTAAGGTTATGAACGAAAGCAGCAAGTGCCCTGTGTGCGGTGTGAATAGGGAACATGAGCATAAACATAGCTTTCTTGAGTTTAGTTTAGGAGGTTTTCTGCGGTATATATCACTACTTACTGTACCATTAGTTCTAGGACTAGCCTTCATGTTCCTTAATTACGAAGTATTGGCAATAACTGGATTTATTGTTGTGTTGCTGGTTGGTGGTGGCAGGTTAGTAGCTACAGCTGTTAAGGAGCTTATTAAGGAGAGGGCATTCAATATTGAGCTCTTAGTTGTTGTGGCTGCTGTAGGGGCCTTCGCTATAGGTGAGTATGCTGAAGGTGCTGTTGTGGTCTACTTATTCAACATAGCCGTTTTTCTTGAGGAGTATGCGTCCGACCGTGTCAGGAGGGACATAGCTGCACTATTACGCGAGAAGCCCACAAAGGCCAGAGTGTTGAGGAGTGTTGAGGAGGTTCTTGTTGATGTTGAGGAGGTTAGGCCTGGAGATGTAGTTGTTGTGAAGCCCGGTGAGAAAATACCTCTTGATGGAACTGTAGTTAAGGGCAGTGCTACAGTTAATGAAGCCCCACTAACAGGGGAGTCAGTACCTGTTGAGAAGAGTCCTAGTGATAGAGTTTATGCAGGAACCATATGTGTTGATGGAGTACTGTTCGTTCGTGTCGAGAAGAAGTCTAGTGAGACCCTGCTGGCTAGGGTTATAGAGTTAGTTGCTAGAGCTAGAAGAGAAAAGTCAAGTATTGAGAGATTTATTGAGAAGTTCTCTAAGTATTATACGCCAGTGGTACTTTCGATGAGTGCTGTAGTAGCACTTGCCTTCCCACTTATTTTCGGTGGTGACCCTTACTCCTGGACTTACCGCGCACTAATACTACTTGTTATTTCGTGCCCATGCGCACTAGTCATTTCAATACCTGTGGCCATGGTCTCCGGCATTGTTGGCTCAGCTAGGAATGGTGTGCTAGTTAAGGGCGGGAAATATTTAGAGCACCTCGCTAAAGTAAGCATAATAGCTTTCGACAAGACCGGAACACTAACTAAGGGTGAGCTCACCCTATCAGGTATCCTTCCACTGAATGTAAATGAGGAGCAGCTCCTTCAGGCGGCTGCGTCACTGAGTCAGTATTCCACCCACCCCATATCTAAAGTTGTAGTTGAGGAGGCAGAGAAGAGAGGGATAAGGTTATTAGATGTTGAGAACTTCAAGACCATACCAGGTAAGGGGGTAGTTGCTAAAGTAGGCGGGGAACTTTACTTAATGGGTAATGAGAGTCTCCTTAAGGAGTACGGTATTCACCTGCCTGCTGAGTACTTAAGCAAGCTCAAACAAGTAGGAACTACTACAGCAATAATTGCCAGCAGCGGCGGTGTCCTAGGTGTGCTAGGGTTTGAGGACAAGCTCCGTCCTGAAGCAATTGATGTTATTAGGGAGCTCAAGAAAAGAGGGTTCAAAATAGTTATGCTAACTGGTGACCGTGAGGAAATCGCGGAGAAAATAGCTGGCAAGTTAGGTATAGATGAGTACTTTGCTGAACTACTGCCTGATGATAAAGTAGATGTTATTGAAGGGCTTATGGGTAGACATGAGAAGCACGTAGCCATGATTGGTGATGGCATAAATGATGCTCCAGCACTAGCTAGGGCGTGTGTAGGCATTGCTATGGGTACAGGAACTGAAGTAGCTATAGAGAGCGGTGACATAGTCCTCATGAAGCCTGACTTGAAGAAGCTACCCTACCTAACTGACTTAAGTAAGTACACTCTGAGTGTTGTTAAGCAGAACGTCACGGCATCAATAATGGTGAAGCTCACACTAGCACTGCTTGCCATATTGGGGCTCGTAGGGCTGTGGGTAGCTGTACTAGTAGGGGATATGGGGCTCTCATTAGCAGTGATAATTAACTCATTAAGACTATCTAAGCTTCACTAAGGACTCAACTTATGGGAAGCTTTACTCACCATCTACTACTACTGTCTGACCTCAGCAGTAAATACTGGCACACAGCAGCCAGGGCATGAGATAACTCCATGCCTCAGCTCGCAGGTTTCACACTCCTTAATGCACTCAGGATCTACAGCCCCTATATCACATGGGATGAACTCAGGCTTCATAACTACATCTAATTCTACTGAGAACCTCCTCAGTCTAGGCAGCTTACGGATTCTTTTCTCAATAAAGGCCTCCAGCTCCCTGATATCCCTATACATTACCAGAAACATTAGATTGTAGTCACCGCTCTTGACGGCAACGAACACCACCTTAGGGCACTTACTTAACCTGGCTATTTCCTTAGTGACTGACGATATATCTTCCACTTCAGCATTCACAACGGCTACATTATATCCTAGCTTCCTTAAGTTTAAGTTAGCCTGCACCCTAATGACATTACTACTAACTAATCTGCTGAGTCTAGCCCTCACGCTCGGGTGCTTCAGCCCAACCTTCCTACCTAGCTCAACTAAGCTTAACCTACCATTCCTTTGAAGCTCTGCGATTATTCTCCAATCTATTTGGTCTAAATCTTCAATATGTAAGTTACTCATAGGGAATTCCCAACAAATTGTAGATTGGTGAATCATCTATATAAACGTTTCTATCTACTAAGTAAGTGATTGGGTATGGAGGCCTTCAGCACTATACTAGTGAGGTATGGGGAAATAGCTCTTAAGTCTAAGGAAATTAGGGTTAGAATGGAGAATAGGCTGATACGCAATTTAGTTACTCAACTCAAGCTAGCAGGGTTAACTAAGTTCAGAGTTCGCAGGGAGTGGGGCAGAATATTTATTGAAGTTAGTAGGGGTGAGGACGTACAGTCCTATGTGAGTACGCTAACTAAGGTCTTCGGAATAGTTTCAGTCAGTCCCTCAATTAAGGCTTCACTAGACTTAAGTGAAATTAAGGAGGTAGTTATTGACTTAGCTAAGGAGGTACTTGAGCCTAAGGCTGCCTTCGAGATCCGCGTGCATAGAGCTAATAAGAGGTATCCACTAACCAGTAAGGACTTAGAGAACATTCTTGGTGCTGAGATTCTGAGTAAGGTGCCCGGTGTGAGAGTTGATTTAGAGAAACCTGACAAAAGCATCTACATTGAAGTTAGGGATAATGCATCATATATTTACATAGATGAGTTTGAGGGGCCTAAAGGCCTTCCTTATGGTGTTGAAGGAAGGGTAGTAGCTCTTGTGTCTGGCGGTGTTGATAGTGCTGTAGCTGCTTGGATGATGATGAAGCGTGGCTGTGCAATAATTCCAATACACTATAGCCTAAGTCCGTACTACGGTGAGGACGCTAGGGAAAGGGCCTACAATGTGCTTAAGTGGTTAAGACAGTGGATTCCCGAGAGGAAGTGGGTTATCTATCAAATACCGTTGGGACTAATTCACGAGAAAATAGACATTAATGTGAGATACAGGTGCTTACTCTGCAAGTACTTGATGTACAGAATAGCTGAGAAGATAGCTCAGCTAGAGGGCGCTAAGGCGCTAGTAACTGGTGAAGCAATTGGTCAGGTTGCTTCGCAAACACTAGATAATCTCTACTTCCTGACAACTAAGGCAAAGTTACCTGTGCTAAGGCCGCTGATAGGGTTCGATAAAGAGGAGATTGTGTCGTTAGGGCATAAGCTAGGTGTGGGCCCGATTGCTTCTAAGAAGGTACTTGCATGTACACTGAATCCAGCTGCACAAGGTAGGAAAGCTGAGACGCATGCATCCGAAAAAGTATATGACATCATAATTAATGCCATAAAATCATCAGAATTTAAGGATATTGAAGAAATCATAGACTTTGCCTTAAAGAACATGACGAAACTAATTCTTTAATTTACCTAAATTAACTAGTATTAGCCTTCAATATTCAGCTTAATACCTTAGATGGTATTAAATATGTAATGCCTGACTAATGCGCTCGGCGCCTGTACTTATGTTCCAGTAGGTTTATGACTACTTGACAGTTAGTTACGTAGTTACGACACAGCGTGACTTAAGTGGTGCAGGTGCTATGGTGGTGATCCTGCTGGAGGTGACGGTACGTAGTAAAGTGCTTTTGGATAAGTTAGTGAGTGCTAGTAGGGAGTACGTTAACTGTTTTGACATACCTGAAGCTCCAGCAGGTCACCCAGCACCTAGCTCACTAGCTATAGCTACATACTTAAAAACCAGGTATAGAGCATGTGCAATACCGCATGTGAGGCTCCACGATGTTAATGAACTAGCCTTAAGATCTATAGTTAAAGCTATTAGCTTCTTTGACTTAGACGGCCTCTTAGTAACTATGGGTGACGCGCCGAAGTACGGCAGCTGTATTAATAACTTAACTACTGACGAGGCAGTTGACTTAATTAAGGGCTTAGGGTACGGTGTGAGGGTTGGCTCAATACTAAGTTTAAGGTATGGCTTAAGAGATATTGAAGATAGGTTAGCAGGAAGTGCTGACTTCTTCTACGTGCTGAGGCTCGGCGAAGATACTTTCAGTAAGTACGTGCAGGTGCTTGATAAGGCAAGAGAGCATGGTAAGGAGTTATATCCTTACGTTCTCATAAGTACATCAGTTAATGAAGAAGTACTTAGGAAGTTAAGGCAACCTTACGTAACACTAGATGACCTACCATTACTTATTGAGAAGCTCAAAACAATTGCTGACGGGCTTGTGATTTCTTCCCCATTAGAGTATGACCTACTTCCTCAGATTCTAAAAGTAGTTAAATCCGTAGTGAATCAAAGTCACTAACCCTAAGAGACTAGTTACCTCATTCTAGGCGAGGCGCTACTTAGCTCCTTAACCGAGTGAAGAACCAGTAGGAAAAGGATGTTGCTATCGCATGAGCAGGTACTTAAAGAAGCCGTAGGTTTGCATTATCAAGGCTTCCTAGATACGAGCAGGTAGTACGGCCACATCGGAAGCAGCTTATTTGGGATAAGACCCCACTCAACACGTACTTCACTTGCTAATTTCTTGAATTCTACTATAGGAGGCATTGAAGCATAAAGCGCATTAGATCTTAAGAGTATGCGTCCCCGCAATGTATTCCTCATCTTCGGGTTCAAGCCCTCATCCACAACCACTATTTTGGCTCCTGACTTAGCAACCCTGAACATTTCTTTGATGGCTAGCTCCTTTTCTTCAAAGGTATTTATTCCACCTACATGAAGTACTGCGTCAAAGCAGTTATCTCTAAACGGTAGGTGAGATGCATTAGCCCTTATGAGTACGATGTTCTTCCTCTTCCGTGATATTTTTGCTGCATATACTAGCATACCCAGTGATATGTCTATGCCGTAGATCATACCTTCGCTGCCTACCTTATTAATTAGGTATGATATGTTCTTGCCAGTGCCAGTAGCTACATCAAGTACGGTATCACCTCTCTTAAGCTCGAGGAGCTCAACCCATCTCCTCCTGGCTCTGCCTTCAGCGCCAAAAGTAAAGACAGGTATGATTCTATGAAAGAGCTTGAAGTAGCTTGATGCAGATCTGTCATAAAAATTCATCCACTTATAATCACTGCCAAACACTAGCTCCTCGGGAAGAAGATCAATAATACCCTCTCTAACTCTATAGGTGCGGTTACAGTTTGTACACCTCAATATGTTCACCGCGAACTCCAGGCCACAACCACAAATAGGGCACCTAAGGATCTCTAAGGTCTCTTGAATACTACTCATTCTTACACTATTTCGTACTAATCTAAAAACTATATTTTATTTTTGAAGAATGTTTAAGGTGCTAGTTCTTTAAGGACCTCGGCTCTACAGAGTACTGAGGGCATATATTAGATACACCAATATTATATGCCAAATATACTACTCCCCTAGTTCTCTGACAACAGTAATTATTCTCCTTAATTTCTCTAGTCCGATTATGTAGGCCTCAATGTCGCTGCCTAAAGCTCCTCTAAGTCCTCCATAGCCGCAGTCAGCTGACACTAAATCTACTCTACCACCAGCAACCCTATAGGCTTTACTGAATATTTCCCTTAACTCACTCAGGTCCTCAACTATGGGCTTCTTCGAGCTTGCTATCCCAGGTGCGAGGAACTTATTATTGTCCTCAAGCTGTCTCCTATCTATGACCTCGAAGTTCTGTGGACTATCATGGAACTCGAAGTTCAGTATATTTAATGTCTTGATGCCGGAAAGTAATCTGAATAGCCTACCTGATATTCTGCCACATACATGGATTCCGTGCTCGCCGGGAACTCCCTCAAATAATTCATCAATTACATTACCTATGTCCTCTTCACGGTACCCAAATAAGATCCTCCGCTTCCCTACTATAACACCCAAGATCGGCTCATCAATGAACACTACGTTATAACCCAGTGAGGTCAGGTAGTTTATAAATGACTTAATATAGGGTACAAGCACATTAAGCAAGATGTCTCTTCTTGACAGTAGTGTGGTACGTAAGTCACCTGCTGTACTACCGATAATATTTATTCTAGATGCTAGTGTAAAGGGACCTGTCACTGGCGCTCTTAGCCACTTAAACCCGAGTCGTTCCTCACGCATGTACTGGATAAATAACTCTGCCTCAGGTATCTTAGGCTTAGGAAGTAATAGCTCATGAATCATCCTTAAGTCGGCAAAGTACGCGCCTTTACTTTCACTCAGCAGTCCAGCATTCAGTAGTGGTCTGAGGTATATGTCGACGAAGTCCCTAAGCTGAGGGTATGGTGGGGCATCAATACCTATACTGGCTAAATCACTTAATACCTGCCTGACGTTTTCAGGTGAGTATCTCAGTGGAAAGCTACCGACATGGCTAGTTCTAATACTCATTCTAAATCCTCAACTAACATGATTTTACATTACTTTAAGTTATTAGGTTCAATCAATAATATACCCTGCACTATGAGGGTACCTGCACGGCTTAAGTACTAGGCAGTATTTTAAGCTCAAGTACCTCCATAGATAGTAGTTGCGGCGGGTGCAGAAAATTGAGCAGTGTTCTCAATAAGATACAGGAGTGTCTTGTAGATCTCGACAAAGACTGCGTGCTGAGGTACGTCGAGGAGGCATTAGATAAGGGCTTTACAGCTACTGAAATTGTGTTAGGGCCCATGAGCTCAGCTATGGAGGAGATTGG
>CAYZJX010000029.1:0-5097 GCA_964479035.1 uncultured Desulfurococcaceae archaeon | reverse complement strand
GATTTAGGTGTTGACGTAGACTCAAGTAAGTTTATTGAGGCTATAGTTAAGTATGGTGCGGAAGTAATAGGGATGAGTGCACTACTGACATCAACGGCTAAGTACATGAAGGAGGTTTTAGAAAAACTGGAAAAAGAGGACTTGAGAGACAGGGTTTTCGTCATAATTGGTGGTGCAGCAACAACACCTGAATTCGCTAAGGAGATAGGTGCTGATGCGTGGGCTAGGGATGCTGTAGAAGCTGTTAAGATAGTGAATAAGCTTGCAGAGGGAGGCGTATTTCGTGAGTAGGAGGGAAGTAAACATAGTTGTTGAGGGGTTCGGCACCTTAAGAGCTGAGGTAGGGTGTAACTTAGGTGAAGTTCTTGCTTCTAAAGGCCTAATTTCACTACCATGCGGTGGAAGAGGTCTTTGCGGTCAGTGCATTGTCTATATTAAAGGAGAGGTGCCACCGAGAACAGGTAATGAAGCTGCCAGGGGGCTTAAGGGAAATTACAGATTAGCATGTAGGGTGAGGGTGTACAGTGATGTAGTTGTAAAAATTACTAGGAGACCTAGTCTTAAAGTACCTAAGCAGTCATATGAGGTCTCCTTGAGGGCTGTTAACCCTATATATAATGTTGTTGACTTAAGTCAGCCTGCAATTAGTAGGAGGAAGTATGTACCAGCCAGCACGCTATATTGTACTTCAGGGAAGGCATTACTTATTGATGGCTTCATAATTAGTTCAGCTAGTAATGACTTTAGTAATGTTTTATTAGTAGACTTAGGAACCACGAAGATAATGTACCAAGTAAGAGATAGCAAAGCTAATTTAATTAGTGATGGAGTAATATTAAATCCACTTCATATTTACGGTGCTGACATTATTACTAGGGTTACGAAAGCCCTCAAGGACCCTAGAGTATATGCTGAGATGAGTGCTAGTCTCCACGATCTCATTAAGTCACTAATTAATAGGGAGAAAGCAGTACTTACTGTAATTGCTGGTAATAGTGTAATGGAGTCAATTTTCATGGGCTTACCTCTGAAGTCTCTTGCCGAAAAGCCGTTTCAGCCTGTGGCTAAGGGGCCGTTCATATTTGTCCTACCGGGAACTTCGCACGCCACCCTCTTGGCTCCATTACTAGCTGGGTTTGTAGGCGGGGACGCGTTTGCAAATCTGCTTGCTGCTGAGTATGTGGGCCTGCAGAAGCCTTACCTGATTATTGATTTAGGAACTAATACTGAGGTACTTCTTGCTGTTGAGGACAAATACTTCGTAGCGAGTGCTCCAGCTGGCCCGGCTTTTGAGGGACACATTACTAGCGGAGTTAGCTCAGTAATAGGTGGCATCGAGGAGGTCAGAATAAGTGGGTTTAGTAAGGAGGGCTCACCGAAGTTTACGTGGAGGGGTGATCCTGTAGGGCTGCTTGGTTCAGGGGTAATTAGTTTAGTAGCTGAGCTGGTACGATACGGCCTCGTTAATAAAGAGGGAAGAATCATTAAGGGGTATGATGTGATTGATGGTGTTAAGTTGTTTACTATAACTGGGGGTGCTGAAGAAAGGGTAATTAACTTTACGTACAGTGACCTAAGAGGATTTCAGAAGGCTATGGCAGCAGTCAAGGCTGGCTGGCGTACTGTACTGAGCGAAGGTAGTGTAAGTATTGATGACTTAAAATATGTGGTGCTGTGCGGCTCATTTGGTTCGAGAATAAGCCCTGAAGATGCTGCCCTGCTTAGGCTGATACCTCCAGTAAGTGCTGAGAAAGTAGTTATTACTGGGAATTTAGTTCTGTCAGGACTCAAAGTATATGTATTTGATAAGTCCTCACAGGAGATAGCCCGCAATATACTGAGTAGGTTAATTCATGTTGACTTGGTTAGGTCAGAAAACTTCATGAAGTTATGGATTAAATCGCTGAAGTTTGAGGGAGCACCTAGCTCTTAGTAAACAGCTTCTGTATGCTCCTTAAGAGCTTCCTCATGGGATGTTTTCCACTTATTTTATAGCCCCGCAATTTAGCGCTATACCCTAGGAGTGAGTCGACCATAGCTATAGCAGGCGCTACGTACTTAATCCTCTTTACTGGCCCATACATTATGAAGTCAGCTCCGTGAAGCCTCAGCAGAGCTGCTGCACCACCATGAACACCATAGACCTGAACTATGTCGAGTGCTTTCTTAGATGCTGGACCTAAGGCATTAGCTGGAGCGCATCCACTTGGAAGACCTAGGTTCTTCTTGAATAAGTATATGGCCTCGGCACTAATTGCTATACTTGCTGGGTCGAGAACTACTGCGTCAGCGAGTACATTTTCTAAGCCTGCTTTCTTCGCCAGCGGCAGCAGAACATCTTCAAGTACCTTCATTCTATCTTCAGCCTTCATTGAAGCAGCCGGGTTTGCTGGGTCGAAGGCTAGGAGAACTGCAGCACGTATTCTTGACTCACTAATTGCGCTGAGTTCCTTGCCTGCTGTATTAACATATATTCCGTTAGCTATGCTCTTCGCCTCAATACCTAGTTCTCTAGCCATTAAGTAGGCCCTAATACGGGCCTTAGGCTCTGGTGAGTCTAGAAATAGTGGGACATCGTATTCTGCTACGAAGGGCAGTATAGTACTCACAGACTCCTCGGTAGGAAACACTACATCTAATCCAAAGTTAAGACCTAGGTCATGGGTGAAGGAAATAGCATCACTAATTACCTGTGATGCCCTACCCTTATTTATATCTCCCTCCCTACTTAGGAGAAGCTTGTCCCCCAAGTAGAATATACTGCCTACAAGCAGTGCAGGGTTAGCACCTAAGTATCCACCGATCTTAACCCCACACACTTCAACTACCTTCTGCTCACACCACCCGCTCACTAGTACTGAAGTCATACCGCATCAACTATGTTAGGAAGTGTAGACAATATAAGTTCTTAGGTGCTGAGCTAATGAACCTTAAATACTCTCTATTTACATATATTTTGATGCACCATGAAGGTAAACGTAGTTTTTGATGGTGCTAACTGGAGGATCTACTACGTCAGTATTAACAGCTTCGTAGACGACTTACCGGAACTAGGTAGGGTTCTTGAGGAGGTGTCAAGTTTTGGGAGGGTCGTAACTGTAGTACCAAACATAGGACTTACTAAGACTAGCCTAGTCTTCGGAACCAGCTTTCAGGGTGTTAAGGGAGTAGCTATAATAGTTGAAAAGAGCAAATAGTGTTAAGTCTCTGCAAGTCCTAGCTCTAATCCTAATTCATACTCTTCTTCTCAGCATATGAGTGAACTACCTTTAGAAGGAAGACAGCATATAATGCACTCCTCAATCTGTTCTCAAACGGTTCCTCACTTATATTCATGGATTTAAGTAGTTCCCTCCTCAAAACTAAATCTTCCTCATTTCACTCTCAAGTTAGTTCAAGTACTAATGAAAACCATATATTAAGGAAATCCAAAAAGCTTAATGGGATAATGGATTGAGCAGAACTAAGTTACCTTGCTACTACTTCCATGCTATTTTTGCTGCATTTGCTGCATATTTAATACTAGCATTAGTTTTTGAGGGTTCTGCAGTTATTGCGAGAGGGTACTTCCTTAGCGTCTTGACAGTACTTCTTACTTCTGTTGGTATCTACGTAGGTATATATACGAACTTAAGTGCTAGGTATAGGACAGTCATTGGCTGGACCTTAATTGCTGGTGGCGCATGTATCCTAGCTTATAATATATTGAAGCTCGTTAACGTACTTTAATTAAGAGGGAATTACTTAAGCTATTAATATTGATTAGACCAGGTTAGTATCAAATGCTGCTTTCTTAGGCTGTAGTATGCTGTGCTTTATTTACAATTTGTAGAAATGCTTATAAGCTTCTCTTAACAGATTGTAGGGAATGTGATTATATGAGCATAAAATTAGTTGATGAAAAGTCAATAACGAGGCACATAGTGAAGGAGTCAATGGACTTCCTGATTAGGGCCTCTGATATTGATGTTGCGGAATTTCTTGGTGTTAATACTCTTGAAGGGGTGATTAAGGACGTTAATGGAGACATAGCCCAAATATTCTCTAAAGGGTTTGGCGAATTCATTAATGTGAAAGAGGCAGACGGAATGGAAAAAGGAACTAAAGTACTAATTACCTTTAGGTCAGATGATGTAGTTATCTTAGCAGGTCCCTTCAGGACTAGGGATTTAAGTACTACTGAAGCAATTATAGAGAATGTTTACGTCATAAAGTGTAATATTAAGCTTACTCTAAGACTAGCGGGTGGAGCTTGAGTTAAGGCTGAAGTCAGTCGCGGGTATGTTGCTGATTTCTTAGATAGGCTTAAGCCTGGAGCCACTATCTGGGCTGGAATACCTAATAGGTGCCTCGGAGTCAGTAAGTTTTAAGTTCTGCGGCTCAAACGCATGTACTGAATTAATTTCTCATGATAGCATGAGACGTTATACCTACCTCTGATTAAGGCTTCTTCAGCTTCGGCTAGGAAACCCTCATTTCTATGTTAGTGGTTCGTATTCATTAACTTGAGTAGTACTTAATAGTAAGTAAACTATGCTGTTGCTGCATACATGCTTTAAATTCTATAATTGAACAAGTTTAAGATTATATTGTGTGCGGAGTGTGTACTTTAGGGTGAAGGAATTGAGGATTAAGATCAGGGTAGTTGGCAAGGAGCCTAAGGTAGTTGAGTTAGGCGGTGATAGAAAGAAGGTTTCCGAAATGCTTCGTGAGTTAGGGCTTCTTAGTGAGGAATATATAGTCATGAAGGGAAGGAGAGTTCTTACTGATGAAGATGTAGTTGCTGATGGTGATGAGGTGGTTTTAGTTCCGGTGGTGTCAGGTGGCTAACTGCGTTGTTTGTGGGAGGAGGGCTGTCTATATTGAGAGGAGCAGTGGGTACGCCTACTGTGAGAGACACTTCCTTAAGTTATTTACTAGGCGTGTGCGTAAGACCATGAGGAGGTACGAGTTATTTGGTGAGAAGGAAGATATTGTAATTGCTGTTTCCGGTGGTAAGGACTCCCTCTCACTTCTTCACTTCATGAGTAAGTTAGCTAAGCGTGTTAAGGGCTGGAGAATTAGGGCACTACTTATTGATGAAGGAATATCAGGGTA
>CAYZJX010000028.1:0-12616 GCA_964479035.1 uncultured Desulfurococcaceae archaeon | reverse complement strand
ACTTACTACACTTAAGTCTACAACAGTTACCTTATTACTAAATATTTCTTCAGGTTGAACCCATCTAGCTAGCTCGCCACCAGGCCCTAAAGACTTTATGTAAGGTAAGATGGATCTAAGTACCTCCTTATCGAAAGTACCTAGCTCTTTATCACTACTTAAG
The DNA here is from genome assembly GCA_964479035.1 of uncultured Desulfurococcaceae archaeon. Taxonomy (GTDB): domain Archaea; phylum Thermoproteota; class Thermoprotei_A; order Sulfolobales; family NBVN01; genus B83-G16. The sequence goes on along the minus strand of CAYZJX010000028.1, from coordinate 12,453 downwards.
TACTCTTCGATTAATTCCTTAAGGTCATTTAATGTAGGATTCATCATCCTCTGATACAATTCTGAAATTAGTTGTGTTAGAGCTAATCTTTGAACATTCCCCAATCTAAAGGCAGCTGATATTAAGTCAGCTACCTCTCTTGCTCTTACCTCGGGCGTTTTACCCATCGTATCCAGTATGTTAACGTAATCGCTAAGTGGTGTTATTACTTTTGCATCTTCAATAGACGTATACTCTCCATGAGCATCAATAACCAAGACCGGTATACTATGACGCCTTAATTGCGAGATTACCTTCTTACAAAAATACGACTTCCCAGCACCGCTTGCACCTACAATTACCATATGATTATTTTCTTTTCCAAGTTCTATGTTTATATTAAGTTTGCCTCTATCCTTAATCCAATGCGAATTTTTCATCTTCTTTACTATTGAACCTAGTATAATTTGCTGCTTTCTACCTACTGTCTCTAGCCTGCTCCAGCGGGCCATAATTATCACAAGAGGTGTTGAGAGTCCTGATAAGCATATTAAAAGGGAACCAAAGAGTGTGAATAATAATTTACTAGCCAGTTCATTACTTAATGTAATAATTAAGATCAGTCCATTAAATATGCTGAATAGTAAGCCGTACGGTGTTACTGGCAGCATCAATGCCTGTATATTCATAAACCGGTTTATTGCGGATATCAGATAGATAAAAAGTAAGGTAAAACCAGTTATGCCAACTCCTCCTATAATAACTGACCTATGGTTAACTTGCTTCCTACTCAGCCGTAATCTCGCATCAAAGCGTATATTTTTGAAAAATGATGAGCCAAGGGATATGCCAGCAGTAAAAATTAAGAGAGAGAAGAGTAGTTGGTCTCTAATAAATGACCAAGTATATGCGTATTCTCCGATGTATATCATGATGAAGGTAATTGATAATATTTCAGTAAGTATTAAGACGCCGTCGCCGACCTTACCCAGTCCATAACCTAAGAAGGCAATGAAAAGTAGGAAAATTAATGTATTTGATGCATAAGTAAATTGCGCTAAGTTAGCAGGGGGTAGCATTATAGCTAAGAGTATAATATTAACGGCTGTAAGTATGGTCGCATGGATAATGTCACTACTTATAGTTTTGGTCATCGTTACAGTATGAGTACAAAGAGTATTAAATCTTGTAGTTTTTGATAGGCTTGGCGGTATAGTAAATGTCACAGGCATTGATGCTGCTTCACGAAAAGCTAAGGAAAGCAATGAAGTTTGTGGGTTACAAGGAACTTACTGAAGTTCAGGAAAAGGCTATACCTAAGGTGCTTTCTGGTAGGCACACAATAATTGTCGCACCAACAGGTAGCGGTAAGACTGAGGCAGCTTTATTTCCTATCATATCTAAGATGTTAGGTACTAATTATCAAGGTAGAATTGCTGTCATTTATGTAACACCTCTTCGGGCACTGAACAGAGATTTAATGAAGAGATTAAGTGTAATATGCAGTAACTTAGGGATAGATGTAGCTGTACGACACGGTGATACACCACAGAGTAGGAGGAGGTTAATTGCTGAAAAACCACCACACATACTGATAACAACTCCTGAAACACTTGCATATTTATTGGTTAATAACAGGATGCGCGTTCACCTAAAGAATGTTAGGTGGGTTGTTATTGACGAATTTCACGAGATTATGAGTAGCAAGAGAGGCACGCAGCTTCTGATTAATCTGGAAAGGCTTAAGGAAATTTGCGGTAGTTATCAGAGAATCGCTCTCTCAGCAAGCATCGGAGATATAAACTTAGCTAAGAATGTTTTAGCTCCAGGTAAAGTAGTTGAGGAAGCAGTAATATCAAGGGTGAGAAAGGCTGAGTTACGAGTAGCAGGACTTTCTCCAATAAGCAGAACAAGTGACGTGTCTGTGCTAGCTAACTTAATAAAAGATTATGGAAAGGTTCTAATATTTACTAATACAAGAGATGAAGCAGAATTTTACGGGACTAAACTCAGAGTTAGTGGATTAAATGTTCGTGTGCACCATGGCAGTCTATCTCGTAGTGAGCGTGAAGAAGTTGAGGAAAATTTAAAGGTAGGAAAATTAGATGCTGTAGTAGCCACTTCAAGTCTCGAATTAGGAATTGATATAGGATGTATTGATGCAGTTATTCAAATATCATCGCCTAGGCAGGTCTGTAAGCTTTTACAACGTGTTGGGAGGTCAATGCATAAAGGGTGGTTAATGGCTCGTGGTATTATTGCGGTTGAATTTAACGCAGATAAAATTCTTGAGTCTGTGGTAATAGCCAGGAGAATGCTAGTAGGTATTTTAGAGACTCCTAAACCATTTATTAAGCCCTTAGATGTACTAGCGCATACCTTAGTTGGGATGGGTATTGAGGACAGCAGGTATACCGTGAATCAAGCATATAGTGTAGTTACAAGGTCATATCCTTTTCTTGACCTGAGCTTTGATGAATTCCTCAGCGTACTTTACTTTATGAATGAACTTGGTTACATAAGATTACGAGGCAATATCATAGAAGGTACTACTAAGGGTAAGATATACTACTTAACAACAACAATGATAGTAGATACTCTACAGTATAGTGTTGTAGATGTGCTGAGTAGAAGGCAGATAGGAAGTTTAGATGAGGAATTCATTGCTACGTCACTGGGGGAAGGCACTAATTTAGTACTAGGTGGTAAGGTGTGGAAGGTTTTAGCAATAGATGATGAATCAAGAAAAGTCTATGTTGAAGTCCAAGAAGCTGAAGAAGCACATATTCCCTCTTGGCTTGGGGAGAGCATACCAGTCGACTATAAGGTGGCAAGAGAAGCTTGCGGCCTAAGAAAACTTATTGCATTAGGTCACAAGCCTGAGTGGCTTTACAGGATAGCGGACAGCAAGTTAATTAGATATGTAGAAGACATTATTAAGGATCATATACATAAGGGTTACCCACTGCCTTCAGAAACCAACGTTGTTATTGAGGTATCAGGTACCCATAGGACAATACTTGTAATTCACGCATGCTTAGGAACCTTAGGGAATAGAGCCCTCTCACTTATCATTACAGGTATCATCAGCAAATTGCTAGGCGTAAATACGCACGTTAAGGTGGATCCGTATCATGTGTACATAGAGTTACCATATAAATTACCAGAAGGTACTGCAAGACTAATAATAAATAAGGTATTTAGGGAATTAGATAGGAATGAGTTAACAGATGTTATTTACTACTCTATTAAGGATACTGCATTGTTTAAGTTCGTAGCATTTAAAGTTTTATCTAGAGTAGGTTTAGTACCTAAAGGTGCGCCATCAAATGTAATTAAGTCGATTATATTCAAGTACTCTGGTATTGACGTAATCAGGCGTGAAGTAATGAATGAAATATTGACTAAGTATCTAGATCTTAAGCCTGTTGAAATGATGTTTGATAGAATTCGTAAGGGACAAGCAAGATTATCTGTAATATTTACACCTGAGTCTATTTCACCCTTAGCTTCTGAAGGTCTTAAGGTACCAGGCGGCTACGAGAAGGTTAAGACCCGATACCTGCCTAGGGATGTAGTTGTTGAGCTAGTTAAGAGAAGAATAATGTCTAAGAATGTAATTATGGTTTGTATGGTGTGCGGACACCACTGGAGTTCAAGGGTAGCTGATCTTCCAGAAAGAATACAGTGTCCAAAATGTAGGTTTTCATTAATTGGAGTGACATTTAGTGGTAGTGAGAATGAAATAGTAAAAGTCGTGAGGAAGGGCCTGAAGGCAGGTAGAAATTATAAGTTTGTCTTAAACTCTGATGAAAAGATTATATTCGAAAAACTTATGGATACTGCTGAATTAGTATTGAATTATGGTAAGAAGGCAGTCATTGCACTAGCTTCATATGGTGTAGGCCCTAAAACAGCCAAGAAAATATTGTTTATTTCAGATGAAAATGAATTCTACTTCAAGTTGTACGAGCTGGAAAAACAGTATATTAGAACAAGAAAGTATTGGGATTAATTAGCAGTGACATTTACTACTTTTTATTTTTTAGAAGAATGTAAGGTAAAATGTATAAACTCCCTATTTCGAGGTTAATGTATGGTTGGGAGAGAATGCCTTGGTCAGTACTAGAGATATTACGCAAGAACCCTGACTTAATGAAGGAGAACCTCAAGAAGAGATTCATGGATCCTTCATTGGTTGATAAGTTCCTTAGGATTGATCGCGAGTGGAGGAGGGTGCAGACAGAGCTCAATAAGCTCAGACATAAGCACAATGTCATTAGTGCAGAAATAGCTAAATCACCACCTGAATCAAGGAAAGTTAAGGTTGAAGAAGCTAAGGAATTACTTAAGGTAATAAGCGAGTACGAGAAAAAGCTTAAGGATCTTAGTACGGTAAGAGCTGAGTTACTCGATAACATGCCGAGCTTACTGCATGAGTCAGTTCCTATAGGGCCTGATGAAAGCTACAATGCTGTAATTAGGGTCTGGGGAAGAGCTAAGGTTCAGAGAAAGCACTTAGATAGCTTCTTAACTGAGACCGAGCGCAAAGGAGTAAAAATGGAGTACGAGGTAATTGAGTGGGAGGTAATTGGTCATGCTGACATGCTTGAGAACATACTTGGGTTGGGTGACACATTTAAGGCGGGTGAGGTTGCTGGTTCAAGATTTTACTATATTTTTGATGATATTGTATGGCTTGATACGGCCCTACTAGCGTATGCTATAGATTACTTAACTACTAAGGGCTATAGGTTAGTTATGCCGCCGTACATGCTTAAAGGTAAGTACATGTCTGCAGTAGAGGAGTTCACAGCCTTCAAGGACGCACTGTATAAAATAGAGGATGAGGACCTGTATTTAATAGCTACTGCCGAGCATCCTTTAGCTGCCCTTCATGCAGGAGAAACTATTCCGGAGGAGGACTTGCCGCTGCTTTATGTTGGTGTTAGTCCCTGCTTTAGAAAAGAAGCAGGTGCGGGCAACAGGGATTTAAAGGGCATTTTCAGAGTTCACCAGTTTCATAAGGTAGAGCAATTTGCCTTCACGCTACCTGAGCAGAGCTGGGAAATATTTTATCAATTAATTCGTAATGCGGAAGAACTTTATCAAGGCTTGGGGATTCCATATAGAGTGGTTAACATAGCATCTGGGGAGCTAAACCTCAGAGCAGCAATGAAGTACGATCTCGAGGCATGGTACCCAGCGCAGGGAAGATTCCGTGAGCTAGTCAGTTGCAGTAACTGTTTAGATTGGCAGGCTTATCGACTAAGGATACGGTTCGTGCGAAGGAAGGGCATGGTAAAGGACTTCGTCCACATGCTTAATTCTACCGCTATAGCAAGTACTAGGACTATAACTGCAATATTAGAGAACTATCAGCGTGAGGATGGCATTGTTGAAATACCTAAAGTTCTTAGGAAGTACTTAGAGCCATTTAATAAAGCACCCAAGGATTACATTTACCCAAGAAAGCACTAGAGTTATCACAGCTTATTCATTAGTCTTTATAATCCTATAAGCAACTTACATACTGATGGAGATTGAGTGTTGATCAAAAGGTACTTGCGTTTTTGAAGAATAATCCAGGGGCTACGCCCAGAGAGATAGCTGATGCTCTAGGCATGCCTCTATCATCTGTTAGGGCAGCACTTTACAGGCTTAGGGAGGCAGGATATGTAGTTAGATCTTCTAAGGGAGGTTATGTGGTACGGGTAACTCCTCCAGTAATTAGTGAAGGGCTTGCGGAACCTAGCAGCAGAGACTTAGATAAGATTAAGAATATTGTAGAGCAGTTGATGAATGTAGTTGACTCATTAAAGAATGAAGTTAGTAAGTTGAGTTTAAGGATTAAGAAGCTTGAGCGGGAGCTGGACTTGCTCAGGATAGCTCAAGTTAAGCCGAGTGAGAGGAAAGCTTACAAAAGTGAGGAGGGAGCAGAGAGATCAGGTGAGGATTTGCTTATTAAGGAGGTTCGTGAGAAAGGAATACTTAGTATTGAAGACGCGAAAAAGCTTGCTAGGAGGCCTCTGGAATTATACATAAGTAATGGCCTACTAGTTCCTATAGCTGGATACTTAGTTAGTCAAGATTTTCTAAGTAGTTTTAAGGCTAAGTTCCCACTACATATCGGTGAGGTGCGTAATCTAAGTAGTGCTGAAAAAGTGCTACTTGATGCTATGATTAAGGAAGGCCTTGTTTATCTTCATGCAGGTAAGGAGTATCGCATTATCGAGTAATAGATTATTATACTTTATCTTCTAGGAAGTCGGCTGCAAAATTAACTAATCTACGTATTAATTCTCTTACTGCAACACTTCCCTTTTCCTTACTTGCTTTATCAGGTTGGCCGTAAGCTCCAGATCCATGCATAATGTGGGACTCAGGTCTAAATACATAGGCTTTCGGTCTTTTTGTGAGATCAAGACTGTGCCATCTATCATTATATACTCTAAATATTGCTGATGACTCTGCAGGTTTTTTAGTAATTGGGATCCCTAGTGCCAGTGCAATGCTTGTTTCAACTTCATCTGCATGAAAGAACGGAGTCTCGAATACTAACTTAATTACATCACCAATGAACTCCCATATGGTTATTATAGCTACTTTTCCCTTTCCTACACACTCCACTGCTTCTCTGGCTGCAATTCGTAAAACATCAGAATTGGCCGAGTGAGCATTTAGAACTATTACATTTTTGAAGCTGGAAGTAATTATTGATACTAGTATATCAGCCACAAGCTTTATTAAGGTATCGTATCTGAGGGTTATTGTCCCTGAGTAAGCCTGCCACATAGTACTTAGGCCAAAAGGAATGGGCGGTAATTTTACTGCAGGTATGTTTCTTTTATTTAGTTCTTCAGTAAATTTTTCCGCTACTTTATCGGCTATTAAAAAATCAGTGCCTACTGGGAGGTGCGGTCCATGCTGCTCTATACTTCCAACCGGAAGTACAGCTAAAGAATTAGCCTTACTTGATGTCTCACTTATAGCCTCCCAAGACATTAATTCCCATTTAAGTAATTGAGTCATAATAACATTGGCACCTTAATTGGACTTTTCTCTAAGTCCTCTGGTACCCTGAATGTATATTTCACTTCTGTAAATTCTTTGCGGAATTCTATTACTTCCCTTCTTACATCCCTGGGGTCTATACCATCTATGATGACCTTACGCATTAATTTAGCTACCTCCTTAAAGTCGCCTTCCTTCATTCCAAATCTCGTCATCTCTTGTACACCGAGTCTTAATCCGCTTGGATCTTTAACTTTCTCAGGTGGGTCCCACGGAAGCAAGTTTTTATTAGTTATTATATTAGCTTCTTCAAGTAGCTTCGCTACTTTAGCACCTCCACCAACTTCTCGCACATCAACTACTAATGTATGAGATTTAGTATAACCTAAGTGTTCAGCTAGTACTTTAAACCCCTCACCTGCCAATGCTTCAGCAAAAGCCCTTGCATTTCTCACTATCTGATGCGCATACTCTTCACCAAAGTAAATCATTTCAATAGCTGTAACAGCCATTGCAGGTAATCTATGGAGGTGGTGATTGCTTATGAACCATGGGAACACAGTTTTTGAAATAGCCTTATACATTCTTTCATCGTTAGTGAAGATCAAACCTCCCTGTGGTCCAGGAAAAGTCTTATGCGTAGAGGATGTGGATACATCGGCACCCTCATGTATGGGATTAGGCCACTTCTTTCCTGCTATTAATCCAAGCACATGCGCTACATCATGTACAACCTTTGCACCTATAGCATGTGCGGCATCAGCAATCTCTTTAGTTGGGTGTGGAAAGAGATAAACACTGGCACCTAAGGTAACAAACTTAGGCTTAACCTCCTCAATAAGCTTAACAGCCTTATCTACATCGATGTTCCAGTTCTCCAAATCGAAGGGCAGTTCTATTTGTTTAATTCCCAAAGCACCTAGCGTACCGAACTTAGTGTGTGATACATGTGCACCCGCTTGAACAGGAGCTATGAGTGCTTGATCTCCTGGATTTCCAAGCACTCTAAATACAGCAGCATTTGCTATAGTCCCGCTAATAGGTCTGGGCTCTATATACTTAACACTAAGTAACTTACTCATTAATTCCATTACCAGCAACTCTATTTCATCAGTATACAGATTACCTTGGTAAAATCTCTTCCTAGGCTTGCCCTCAGCATACCTGTGCATCATATCGGTGAAGTACGCTGCTTCAGCTAGTGGGGACATCACGTTCTCAGAAGCTATTAAGTTTATACACTCAAATCTCCTCCATCTGTTATGAGTTTTTGTGATCTCAATAACCTTAATCAACTCCTCAGGTAATGACACACGTACTCACCACATAAGATTTGCTATAGAAAATAAAAGCTTCATTTTACAGCTAAATACACAAAGATCATATACCTAAAATCTAGCTTACATTTTTCAGCTAGTACTAGAACAATTCCTCCTCAGGTGCTATGAGGCTTTTAATTCTTGCTCTATACTTGAATATCAGTGCTATTATTGCTGCTATTACGCTGACACCAACAATTACTGGTAGGTACCTAGTTAGTAGCGTAATAATTGTTGGGTAAAGAACAATAGATACCTCCATATCGTGATCTACTACTCTTTCAGCAACAAACTTCTCATAACCAGGTTGTGTTACCTTAATACTGTACATACCGAAAGGTAGCTTCAGGTATGCTTCACCATCAATTATACTACTAGAGGCCTCGAACCGTAAGTTTATACCTAGTGCCTCAACCATGCCACCACTTAGTTTCTGACCTATATCATTCACAATTACCAATTTTAACGTAAAGAGTTTACGCAGTAATTCAACATCGATAGTTGTTTCATTTGTAATAACTACCTTCTTGATATAGTCAGTATATATGTTTCTGCCCTTAAGTTGAATAATGTTTTCTCCTAAATGTAAGTAGGTACTAAACGATACTGGTGCTGTAGCATTAGGAGGTATTTCAGCTACCTTAATATTATTAATCATTAATACCAGCTTTTCCGCTGGTCCGCTGCCTGTGTAGTAGTCAATAATATTTAATACTACTTTAAAGTAAACCCTTCGAAGGGTGACATTTAATGAAGTTTCCCTTACTACATCAATATATAGTTCTGTGGTATTGTAAAGTGGTATTTTGAGGTAACTAAATTCAGGCTCAGGTACTAATGTAATAGTGTGTCCGCCCTTGGTTACCTCAAGAGTTAATTTCGATGTATTGGCTTGCAGTATTGTCGTATATCTCTCATCCAGCACAACCCTCACTGAGGTTAAGGGCGGCCCACCGGTTTTTTCATCTACAACATTTAACACTAATTTTATGTAATTAAGGTGCAATAAGATTGTTTCCTGAGTATCACTTGTTACATTTATAGTATATGTAGCACTGGTGTAGTAAGGTTCCTCATTTTCGGGAGGTAGAGGCTGTATTTTAACTGTAAATACACCCTTATCTCTTAAGGTTAAAGTTAGGGTGTTTTTGTAGGTGGTTATTATAGAACTTGCTATTAATTTACTGTCTTTATAAAGCATAACCTTAACAGGTTCCTTTGGCGGACCGCGTGTTGCATTGTCCATAAATCTAATTGCAAGCCTAAAAGTATTGCGTGCTAGGTAAATAGTCACGTTCTTGTCTTTAGGTACATCAACATAAACTTCTGCTTCCTGATAGAGCGGCCTTCCTATGACATACTTGCTCGGGGACACTGTTATCTTATAGTGACCAGGAAGCAATTTTATGTAAAATGAGGAGTTCCCGCTCACTACATTATACCTCATAAAGGTTTCTGGACCGCTGAGGGTGAAGCTCACGCTTTCTTCAACAGCTCCTTTCGTTTCAGAATCTAGTACACTAAAGTACACAGTTATGGTAGTATAGTTACAAGTTATGGTGATTTCCTGTACTTCCTTAGTTATCGACACGAGTAAAGAAGCTCTTTGTAGGTATTCAACTGGGGGTTGAACCGTTATATTGTATGTATCTGGAAGAATATAGTCTACACTATATGTTCCATTGGCATCAGTAATTCCTTCTGCTATTAGTACTCCTTCAGTATTGTATACTTTGATATAGGCATTAGCTACGGCAGTTCCATTGACTGTTACAACACGTATTGACAGTGGCTGCAGTTCTCTAGTACGTAAATCTATGGCCTTACTGCTCTCAACTATGTAGTCTCCCAAACCATAAACTAGATATGATTTTTCCTCTGTGCCTATAATCAATGTGTTTAAATCTAGTGTCGTACATATTGACGTGATCGGCGAACCTACATTGTATGTTAGTGAGGTATTTAGCCTTAACATAGGTATCATTTTATTAGCTGTAGGTAAGTAAAGGACCTGTACATTTCCTTTTGCATCACCAGCAACTATAGCTATACCATTATCTACTTTATTTGCTACTGTAAGCGATGTTACTTGAGCAGGCATGCGATAACTCCACAATACCTCGTATTTACCGTCTGTAGGTGTGCTCCTAAGTACGTATATTGTGCCTCCTTGAGTACCAATGATAATGAATCTGCCATCAGGAGTGTATGTGAGTGCTGATACATCAGAGAATAGTCTGTACTTTGTTTCGCTCAGTAAGGTAAATGAAGAATCAAGATACATTATTCTTAATGAGGGGTAGTTTGGATCGCTAGCAAATCTTCCACTAACTACTAGCAGGTACCTATATTGCTGGCCTAATATTGTTACATCTAAGAATGCATGTATTTTTAGTAAAATTACGTCATCTCTATTTAAGGTTTTAATACGCTTTGGCTCAGTACTACTTAGGTCAATTACGTCTAGAACTAACCTTCGTACTACTTGAGGCAGTTGGGAAAGGCTACCGCCAGGAATGCTAATAACTTTACCTATGGTATAAACTCCAGTACTTATTTCTTGAAGTTCCACGTTCTCGAATGTGTATTTATAGCATATGTTCTCTACCTTAACGAATATCGTTATGTTTTCTTGCTTCTTGGTAGTTAAATCAATTGGGACAAGTGCGTAGCCTTCCCGGTCTGTTATGCCTTGATATATCGTACCCAATATGTCATTACGAACGTAAACTATGGCATCAGCTAATGGCTCATTAGTTGAAGCGTTAATTACCTGTACGAGGAGCTTATTGATAGGTATGGTATAGTAAGCCAGAACCATGGTATCTTTTGTACTGATTTTATTGCCGTACGTGAATTTGAGTAGTGAGAAATCAATTAATTTAATACCTTCTGTAGAGTGCCTCGGTGCATTACCCACGACTTCACCATACTCGCTCCAGCCCCCCGTACTTAGATTAAATACCTTAACAAAGGTTCTGCTTCCTACGAACATCGCAGCAAGTATGTTCTTTGATATAAATACCTTACTAACCTTAAACTCATCACCTTGAACATACTTGAACTTCAAGCTAAGATCCTCAGGTGAGAGAACTAATACCTCACCTTTATTACTTCCAAACGCGTAGTGCGACGGCGAGTACGTATCATCGATATCATAAGATGACACAGTACCTAGAAGTGGATAGGCAGCACCCTGTGCCTCAAAGTACTTAGAACTCATCAGCGTAGCTACTGTAACACCTTCCCTGCTCCCAACTAATAGTATTGTTTCCCTGCTAGAATCAATAAAGGTAGCGTAAATATTGCTTAAGTTATTCCGGATCGGTACAACTAGCGGCTCGCCGTACCTAGACAGTAATTCGTCAATATTAGTTCCTTGCGCAAGAATATTATGCATTACCGGTGTAATTACTAGGAATAGTACTACTACTGCGCACAGTATTTTTTCTAAATTAGCACGCATGGTTAACATACATGACCTCTAGCTAAATGATTTATACGTACCCTAATAAAACTACTCTAAAGATCCTTTCCAACAGCTATTTCATAAATCTAAAACTAGGATTTATTAATAGCTAGGAAGGTTATATTATTTCAATAAGTTTACCACCGCATTATTAGGTACTTTTAAAAATCTATTAACCGGATATTTAGTTGTTAGAGTATGGAGGAACTAAGTAACTATGGTTAAGATTTTTTCTAGACTACTAAAGGGTAAGAAAGAGAAGAGTGAGGAGCCCTCAGAAATACTTAGGGAGTTTATTGATGAGGAAACTAAGCTTATAGTAAAGCCAAGAAAATTTAAGATACCTCCGGGCTTTAAGGAGATTGAGGCATATCCTCTCTATGAGCCATGGGCATGGGCTAGAATACTCCAGGATCCAGATACAGGTGAGACTGTTTATTGGCTCGACGAGATACCATTAACGAGCTCTGAAAAAGATATCTATGATAAAATTATGGAAATACTTTACTGGGAGCTTAGACCCCCACCTTCAGAGGAGCATCACCTGGAATACTTTAAGAAGGAGGCTAAGAGAATAGTAATGGAATATAGGATTAGATTAGGTAGGACACCTGGTGTGTCTTGGTCTAAAATCCTTTACTATGTTGAAAGAGATGCTGTAGGTTTTGGAGC
>CAYZJX010000027.1:0-13284 GCA_964479035.1 uncultured Desulfurococcaceae archaeon | reverse complement strand
TAAGTGGAAAGCTGCTTTAGAAAATGAGGTCGAGAAGATATATATAGTAAAACACTTACCTGGATAACGCACACGTACTCAGTGCACTAATGCAGTGCTGGAACCTTGATTTTGCTTAAGAGCAAGGCATTATACTAACTATGAGGCTTTCTTAAATTTCAGGTATGTATAGGGTTAACTCATGAAAATAGTTAAAGTAGGTTACATTACAGACCTGAATCAAAGAGAAATTCTGGGAGAGATGTTACTTATAGAACTAATTAATAAGTACAATGTAAATGCAGTTATAATAGGAGGAGATTGTAACTTAGACCCAGAAGACCTGCCACTTAGAAATAAGGTAAGGTACTACATCTTAAGTGGTGATAAAGATGACGTATATGTAACTAAGGCATCAAGAAGACAGGATAATTTATTAGACGGCAATATAATCCACCTAAACAACATAGTAGTTGCAGGTATTAGCGGACTTGACTGTTATCAGACCATCGTAAGACTCTCAAAAATCTTAAATAATATGAAGAAACCGAGAGTTGATGTACTAGTTACTCACCACCCACCACAAGGATGCCTTGATCTCATCGAATCACTCGGTCTAAGAGCTGGTTTAGGGATCATAAGAAAATTAGTAATTAAGTTAAGGCCTGCTGCTGTCCTCACAGGTCATCTAAGGAATCGAGGGGTCTGCTACATAGGTCAATCATTAGTAATTAATCCCGGACCAGCTGAGGAGGGTAACTATGCTATACTCGAGTTCAAAAACAATGGGTTATTATATAATGTCTCACTGAACAAATTAAGCAAGTACGAAAGCATTAGGAAATGTTGAAGGACTAAAGCTCCTTAGCCATTAAATACGCATCCTCACCATCTGCGTAATAGTATTTAATTACCTTAACCTTCTTAAAGCCCAGCTTTTCATAAAGTTTTATAGCAGGGGTATTACTTACTCTGACCTCAAGATATGCTTCATCTACATTATATAGCTCCTTCATTCTCTTAAGTACTTCGATCATTAGCGCATATCCTATGCCACGCCTACGATAATCTGGATGGACAGCAATACTTACTATATGTCCTAATTTTCTTAAGAACTTCCTTAAGAAACCGAATCCTCGCTCAATTCTTGTCATGACATACCCTACAATCCTTGAATTACTTTCAGCAACAAGAAATATTCTGCCCCATAGCTGTAGATGATCTCTCCAGAATTGTATTGGATAGTGCTCCTTCAGTGAGATAAGATTAATCTCTATCACCCGGTCTAAGTCCTCCTCTTTTACCTCCCTAATAGTGAATTCACTCACATCAAATACCCGCAAGGTTATTTATTTTGAGTTTAAATTTAATTTATTAGCGGAGCCCAAGTAGGTGTCATATTTTGAAGAAGGTAGGTCAGCACCCAAGCAGCGAAATAATAGGTACGTATTCCTCCGTACTTAAAGATAATACTATAATTGTAGGTGTTACATCATCAGCAGCTGCCTACAGATCGATTGATGTGGTACGGGAATTAATGAGAAGAGGTGCTGAGGTATATGTAGTAATGAGTAAGGACGTCGCAAAACTAATATCACCTGCGCTCTTTGAGTGGGCCACAGGTAATGAAGTATTCGTTGAGTTCGGTGGAGAGACAGGACATATAGCTCTCTCTAAAATGTGTAGCTCTATGATAATAGCTCCGGCAACACTTAATACGATGTCTAAGATAGCTAATGGAATAGCCGATACATCTGTAACACTTACAGCAATAACAATGATTGGTATGGGCAAACCCTTAGTTATGGTTCCGGCAATGCACAAGTACTTATGGGACTCACCTCAAACAAAAGAAGCGATGAGTAAGATTAGACAATGGAACGTAATTCTAGTACCTCCAATAATTGAAGAACACAAGGCAAAATTCCCTTTAATTGAGGACATAGTATCTGCTGCTGAAGCAGCTACCCTAAGGGGTAAGGACTTGCTTGGTCTCAGAATTCTAGTTACTGCAGGCCCTACTAGAGAGTACCTAGATCCGGTCAGATTCTTAACAAATGCTAGCAGCGGCAAGATGGGTGTAGCCATCGCTAGAGAAGCATACTTTAGAGGTGCTGAAGTGACCTTAGTGCATGGGCCGATGTCAACTAGCGTACCTCACTACATTAGAAGTGAGAGAGTCGTAACTACGAGCGAAATGCTTGATGTAGTAATAAGTGAGGTCACATCAGGAAATTATGATGCCGTTATTTTAGCGGCCGCACCTGTTGACTATTCATTTAGCAAGTACTCCAAGGAAAAAATTAAGTCAAGTAATAAGGAATTAGAATTAACACTAACGCCAACACCAAAGATATCTGCTGAGCTACGGAAGGTATTTAGCGGTCTTCTAATAGGTTTTGCTGCTGAGACCGCTTTCGGTGACAGCAATAAGTTAATTACATTAGCTCAAGAAAAATTAAGAAAGAGAGGCTTCAACGTTATCGTAGCCAATGACATTAGCAGACCTGACATAGGGTTTACTTCCGACTTTAATGAAGTTTACATAATTGATGATAAAGGAATCAAGGAACATATACCTAAGTCACCCAAATCAGTAATTGCCAGGAGATTACTCGATATAGTGAAAGCTAGGGTAGTAAACTAATGATTGTTAAAATCCCACTACACATAAGCGGGTTCTGGGTACCTATAATAAAGAAAGACTACATGCTTACAGGTTCTCTTGGAGCTGGCATTACGCTAATTCCTTACTGCATAATTAAAGAAGCAAGTAAAGATACATTTATAGAGAGTGACTCTATAGTTAAAGGAGCATACATAATTAATACCGTAGCTAAATACCTTAAATTAGAACCCAGCATTAGGATCGAGCTATTAACTGATGTAAAGCTGGGTGAGGGCTTTGGCCTGAGTGCTGCACTCGCTCTTGGATACGCTTTATATTTACTAAAGAAAAAAAGAGGTGTAGTATCACTAACAGAGGCAAGTAAGGCAGCTCATTTCGCTGAAGTATTCAACATGACCGGGTTAGGTGACGTTATAGCTGAAGTACTTGGAAGAGGACTTACAGTAAGGCTGAGGCCCGGGCCACCCGGCATAGGTGAAGTGGACTGCGTGATAGTTAAGGAAAGAATTAAAGTAGCTACAGTTTACTTAGGCAAGAAGTTATTTACACCTCAAATGCTTAGGGAGTATCATGACAGGATAGTTAAAGCTGGATGGACCGCTTATAGTGAGTTTCTAAAAGAATACAGCCTCACATCATTCATTAGTAGAGCACACGAATTTAGTAAAGCTGTTGGATTTCTTAATCCGGACCTTGACCAAGAGCTGAAGGAGCGCCTTAAAAGCTATATCAGTAATGGTTCTGTCCTGGGATACTTTGTCAAGAAATCATTGCTAGTTGTCATGCATAGCCCTAGTTTATCTGAAGAACTTATCGAGATTCTCAGAAAGTATGGCACTGTAAGATTCTTTGATCTAGCTCCCGGAGGACTGACCGTTGACTACTAGCTAAGTGCTAGGTACTAGCGAATAATACCGAAAATACTCATTAGGTATTATAAATCCACACAATACTTAAAGCACGGTAGTAGGTATGGATAATAATGTAGAAATTCCTCCCACACACCCAAGGCGTAAATCGCTAATCATACGTGAAAAGCTGATTGAGGGCTTTAGAGAGAATTATGTAGTACCGCAAGGCCTTATAGCACATGGTAGAGGTGAATGCTTCGATTACCTGATTGGAGAGGAAACACAGCCATTCGCTAAAGAGGCAATAGATGCAGCAGTGGCTGCATTGCTTCTCGCTAAGCATCCAGTAATTTCCGTTAATGGTAATGTAGCTGCCCTAACACCCAAAGAAGTGGTTGAACTAGCTAAAATCGTTGGTGCTCAAATCGAAGTTAACTTATTTTACAGAACTGAGACTAGGGCTAGAAAGATAGCTGAAGTCCTCACGAGGTACGGAGCTGAGGAAGTACTAGGTGTTGATGATGCTACGGCATCGATTCCGGAGTTATTTAGTGAAAGGAGAAGAGTTAGCCCTAGAGGTATACTTATAGCTGATGTAGTTTTAGTGCCACTCGAGGATGGTGACCGCACGGAAGCACTAAGAAAAATGGGTAAGACCGTCATTACCATAGATTTGAATCCTTTATCAAGGACGGCCAGAGCAGCCAACATAACTATAGTAGATAACATTGTGAGGGCTATGCCATTAATGATTAAGAGGGGCGAGGAATTAAGGAGTAAGAGTGATGAGGACTTGAGGAATATACTCGACTCCTACAGTAATGAAAGAATTCTAAAGGAGGCCCTCAGACATATTGTAGAAAGACTATTAAGAATAGCTGAGTCCAGTAAAATATTACTCTGTTAATTACATCTTACGCTCCCTACGCTGAATTAACTCCTTAAGTTTCTGTAGCTCACCTTCCTTCATTTGATAATACCTCTCTTTATCAGGAAAAATACCTCTTTCCACTTCCATCTTAAATGTGGAGACAGCGCTCTTGAGTACCTCATATGTCTGAGCATATTTCTTGACAAATAGTGGTGGCTCAGGATTAAGGCCAACTACATCGTGAAATACAAGTATCTGTCCATCGCAATAGGGTCCTGAGCCTATACATATCGTTGGTATCTTTAACCTCTTAGTTACTTCAGCAGCAACCTCAGCTGCAGTAAATTCAATAATGACAGCAAAAGCTCCTGCTTCCTCAAGCGCTTCTGCATCCTCTAGAACCCTTAATGCATCCTCGGCACACTTGCCCTTCAGTCTATAGCCTCCTATTACTAAGTGTCTTTGCGGGTTAAGACCTATGTGCCCCATTACAGGTATACCGGAATTAACTAATGCTCTGACAGTATCTGCGATTTCTACACCGCCTTCGAGCTTTACTGCATCGGCTCCTAGCTTGATTAATTTACCAGCATTCCTTAAGGCCTCATCCTTACTTATCTCATAGGTCATGAAGGGCATATCTGCCACTACTAAAGCTCTCGGGCTTGCATTAAGTACGGCTTTAGTATGATGCGCTATCTCATCTATAGTAACTGATAGTGTTGACTTGTAGCCCATTACAACCATGCCTAAGGAGTCTCCCACTAATATGCCATCAACACCAACTTCATCAGCTATTCTTGCCTGAAAGTAGTCATATGCTGTTATCATAACTATTTTCTTACCACGCTTCTTCATTTTTATAAAATGATAAGGCAGTAATTTTTCTCTACTCTCCTCCCCTACCACACTTATCACTATGCTAATTTAGTAGTTTGAGGTATTCAAGTTATTGTTTCTTAAAATACTTAGTTAGCAGCTAAGCCACGTGTACGATTCTCTATTAACTTAATGAGTAATGTAAGTACTTGATTTAAAACCGCATTAACACCAACCTTTCTACCGATTTCGGCTATAGCTGCATTAATATAATCTACTTCAGTGCGTCTTCCTTTAAGGATGTCCTGATACATTGACGAGTAATTGTCCCTAGTAGAGTGCGCAACATTAACTAATTCAACGATAGGATTTCGTGGAAGAGTAACCCCAATTGATTTACTAACCAACCAACCCTCAAGAACTACCTTAGCCGCTAGCTTAGCAGCTAAAGGATCATCTACTATAATGGAATTCCTAGCCCTTAAAATCGCTGTTATTGGGTTTATTGCTGAGTTAATAATTAGCTTTAACCACCTATACCCTTCTATGTCCTCAACGACTTTAACATTAAGAGCATGAAGGAGCTTAGCTACTTTATTGAGCCAGGGTCGGATTCTACAGCGCTGTCCAATGTAGCTCCTACCGTAACCTGCTAAAACGTATGTTACGTCGTTTACTTCATAAACACCGGCATTTAGAATTAATGCAGCAGACCTCTCCTTTCCGAGTACATTTTCCAAAAATTCTAAAGACCATAATCCGTTCTGACAAGATACTACTATAGCATCGTCACTTAGTGCAGGCATAATACTAAGTAGCGCGCTTCTGAAATCATATGCTTTGGTAGCTATAAACACTATGTTGAGAAACTTCTCAGGTAATTCATCATATACAACATGGTGAGCATTAATTGCGTGTTCTATGTATTTTACTGACGACTTTACTAATAGCTTCAGGCCCTCGTGGGATCTTTTCTGCTTCTTAACGTTACTTCTGTAAACAATGTAAGGTTTAACATTACATAAATTAAGAGTATACGCTAGCAAAGTACCTACGGCACCACCACCTACAATACCTACCCTCAGTTTACTGCACATAATCGAGAACATCACCCAGTTCAATAATTTTCATAAAAACGTTATAATGCTATAATTAAATAAGTTATTAATTAAAATTATTAGTAGTATGCATTACATGCACTACTGCTTCTAAAACCTTTAAAAATGCTCATTAGTGGACTCAATTCTTACACTTTCCTCCTCCGATACACTCCTTGGTGATTTCTGTACCACACCGAGCTTAACCCTCCTCAGCAGTTCACTAATTAATCTCATGAGGAAGCTACATTTTCTTATGAAATCCCTATATCTTCCTCCATACTTTTGCGCATCCTTCATAACCTTAGCTATGACTGGTAACTCTTCGACAACTATTTGTTTTATTCTATTCCTCTCGCTTACTGACAACCTACTTTTAGAATACATCTCTTTTACTTCATTTAGTAGTTTATCTACGTCAACTACCTCTATCTGAAGATTAAGTACGTAGTATTCAGGATCTTCTATAACCTCATCACCACCTCCTCCATAAATTCTGATTACTTCCTTCACAGCAGTAATATCTGTGAATCTCCACCACCTCTGCGTAGCTGACCTATAAACTGTCTCAATAATTCCATAATCACGCTCCATTATCCTTAGTAATTGGCTTGGATTATACGTAATTCCCCATTCCCTTAACTTCCTAATTAGCCCCTTACTATCGAAGTCACCGGGCGTTCTCTTGCCTAGTGCGCCGTATTCTTCCGTAACCTCGACTGCAGCTTTCAATACATATAACGCCCGCTCCCCATATTTCATTAAAACCTCATGAATTACAGACTCTAGAAAAGTCACCATCTTGTTAATACCTACCATCATTAGGTAGTGGGAAATTTAAGGTATGGTCTTAATTCTCTTGAATACTTTTATTCTAGGTAAGGTAGTTGTTCAGTAATACCTTTAGGGTTATTAACTTTCACTCGCTCTCGCTTATGAGGATCGTGCCGTGAGGTATGCGGTAGAACTATATAACGTCAAGAAAAAATTCGGTAAAATTGCTGCGTTAAAGGGTATAACATTGAAAGTGCATGAAGGGGAGGTTTTCGGATTAATAGGTCCTAATGGTGCAGGCAAAACAACTACATTAAGAATAATAGCTACATTAGTTAAACATGATGAAGGATATGTTAATGTATTAGGCTACGAACTACCTAAAGATAAAGAAAAAGTTAGAAAATTCATATCATATCTTCCTGAAGAAGCGAGCTTATATCATAGGTTGACAGGATGGGAAAATCTTCTGTATTTTGCAATGATATATGCTGAGAATAAAGACCAAGCCCATAAATTGGCTGAATTAGGCGCTAAGATAGCTGGCTTAAGCAGTGACGCATTAAAGAGAAGAGCAAGCGAATACAGTAAAGGCATGGCGAGAAGAATAGCTGTTGCTCGCACATTAATGTCTAGGTCTAAGCTAGTAATACTTGATGAACCCACTTCAGGCCTTGATGTTTTTTCTGCTGTACGTATAAGAGAAATGATTAAAAATTTCGCAAAGAGCTTAAAAACAACAATAATCATATCTTCCCACAATATGCTAGAGGTACAATACCTCTGTGATAGAATCGCATTAATTCACGAAGGACGTATAGTTGCTACTGATACACCCGAAGATTTAGTCAAGTACACAAACTCAGCAAACTTGGAGGAGGCATTCATTAAATTAGTTGGTGTCTACCATGAGTAAGCTATACCCTGTGATGTGGAAGGAGCTGAAGTCTATGGTGAGGGACATTAGAACCTTACTCGTTATTTCACTACTGCCACTAATAATTATGCCCCTAATGGGGCTATCCTCACTATATCTTCAGCAGTACCAGCAAGGAGTTGTTGTTATTATAGATGAAGACCGATCTTGGGCACTGTTCGGCAATCACAATGTGAGTAGCCATGACTTAATGACCAAAATAGTTGATGCTCTTAGAGCAAGCAACTTCATTGTTAGGGTAGCCATGAATATTGGAGACTTAAAAAATGAATATTATGACTTGAAGGTTGTAATATTGAAGGGTTTTGTAAAGAATGCAACTAGCTTCACTAAGGTAGCTCATGTAAAAATTATTAGGACTGTAGGATCTGTTAAGGCTTACGATGCCGATAGAATAGTTCAGAATGAGCTAGCTGCATACTCCAAATACATATCGCAAATAAAGACTCTATATCTTGCAGATAAAAGCGGTTTAAAAGTTAGCACAGAGTCTGTTCTAACCCCAATAAAAGTAATTATTGGAATGATTAGTCCGGAAGGTGTTGCTGCATCACCAACTGAAGAGTTTCGGTCATACTTGGCTAGAATAGTAGCCTTCAGTTTAATTTTCGTAACTACACCTTCTATAGCGTACATTACGGATTCAATTATAGGCGAGAAAGAGAGAAAGACTTTTGAAGCTGTGCTTGCAACTCCAATACCCAGGCAAGCACTTCTGCTTGGCAAGGTGTTATCTACCTCACTAGTGGGACTAATAGCTGGTATCAGTGACGCTATTGGTCTAATACTATTCTTTGTGCTCCCATCCCTAGCTTACGGAATTAATGTGCTTGCCTACTTAACTGCTGACTTAGTGATTATTCATATAGTGGGTGTTTACATTTCTATACTTGCGTCACTAGCCTTGGTCCTTCCTGCAATGATTAGGGCAGGAAGCTACAGATCCTCTCAAGCTGTCTCACTAGCTATAATTAGTATTGCATCGATAATTTTCTTCATATGTCTGTATGTAGACATACCAAACCTCTTACCACTAATTAAGTACCCCTTTTACATCCTCCCGTACACACACGTTGTTGTTATGATACGTAATATAGTATTAGGTGCCCCCATTAAAGCACTAATTCACTTAAGTGTAGCTCTAGCGGAGTCAGCTGCACTCCTGATGTTTTCTGTAAAGATGTTTAGTGATGAAAGAATAATATACTTAAAAACTTAAATCGAATTATTTCACTAACCTCTAGGGCTGGTATTGTGTCTAGAACCAACTCGGGTAAACTCTTGCTACGGCTAACAGGACGCTGGAAGATAGTGCTCTCAGTATCAGTTCTGATAGTATCTTTGATTGTTGGGTCATATCTGAGACTCTATCCTGTTTGGAATGCAAATACACTTGGTTATGGCCCAACGCTATTCGAGCTTGACCCCTACTCAGAATACTGGGTAGCTAATCAACTATATCAAAATGGACTGGGATACTTTAATTATTTAAGGCAATTTAATAGTATCACACACATATTCTGGTTCCCATGGGGGAGAGATTTCACGCATTCTGCTCTTCCTATGTTACCTTACTTTTCCGTCATAACATACAATATTGCCAGGCTATTTAATCCCTCATTAACGCTTTATGAGTGGATGGTTTATCTTCCAATAATATTCTTCATAATGACTGCGCTGGGAGTCTACTTAACAGCAAAGGAGCTATGGGGTGATATACCAGCTGCTTTTGCTGTAGTAGTTGCCTCACTGGTATTTGTGAGCAGACATATTGCTGGATTCACAGTTAAGTACTCTATTGGTATGGCGTTCCTATTCCCTGCAATATACTTCCACGTGAGGGCTTGGAAGAGAGCGGATTTTATTAGCGCAGCAATAGCAGGTATTTTCCTAGCTTTTGCTGCTATGTCGTGGGCTGGATTTAACTTGGTTCTTGCTGCTATAGCTGTTCAAGTGGCTATACTACCACTTATAAGAAAACTAACAACGCATGATTTTTACTTACTTGCGTTAGAACTAGTGCCCTTAGCAGCAGCAATATCCGTAACTCCATTTTATGGAGGATACAACTATATATTGAGAAGTGTAGGTTTAATTATTCCAGGCATTCTTGCTGTGTTCTTCATAGCCTATGGCCTACAGAAGCTAGCTTCTATGAGAAACTTAGTAATATCATTTCCGCTGCTTAGAAGGTACAAGCTAATCTACTTATCGATCTTAGTGCTTGTAGTACTAACAGGTTTTTACGCGCTTGTTACAGGCAGGATTGCTGCAGCAGGAAAAGCTCTTGCAGCTATGGGCTTAGGGAAGCTGACTCATGTAATAGTTGAGACCGTACAGGAGTACCAGAAGGCCAGTGCAACAGCATTTATAACTCAGGAGGGTGCAGCTGTAGTTGTTGCTATACCTATGCTGATTTACCTAGCTTACAGAGTAATTACAAAGAAAAATATTGCTGAATTATTCATTGTTGCATTATTCGTTCTCTCGGTCTTCGCAACAGTAAATGAAGCTTACTTCTTCCCCTACACTAATTACGTAGTAGCAATAACATCTGCTGCATTCCCATTCTTCCTGCTAACTACTTACTACAAGAAAGGCAGGGGCTCGTGGTTCTCCAGAGCCATAGCAGTTGCGGTACTGGCTATGTTTGCAATAGCAATTTTAGCTCAAGGCGTTGTTGTGTGGGCGCGAAATTACAGTGGAACAGTTCCGACAATTATAGAGTCAGGTGTCGGACTAGGTACTGACATACCCGCCTGGATTGATGCCCTCAACTGGATCAAAAATAACACACCTAAGGATGCAGTCATTGTTTCCTGGTGGGACTACGGCTACTGGATCTCTGTTATAGGTGAGCGAGCTAGCGTAGCTGATGGTGCAACACTCAATGTTACGCAGATAGAACTTCTAGCAAAGGCCTTAACAGGTACTGAGGATGAGGCGCTACAAATATTTACTAGGAACTTCAGAACAGATCCCTCAAAACTATATATAGTCGTATATGAGGCTTACTTGATCCACTACCTACCCGAAGGGTACGTGGCTGTTTACCCAGGACCTATAGTTTTAGGTAGATATGTTATAGGTGCCGACGCCGCTAAGGGTATTGTAGCGATATATAGAATAGCTAGAAGGAAACCCCCCACATTTACATATGTAGATAGAGAAAGTAGAATGAGTGTTGTACTACCCAACTGGACTGACCCTAAGCTACGTAACACAACACTCTTTAAGATCATCTTAAATACCGCATATACTGTTTGGGGAGATAAAGGAGTCATTCCCGCATTCTATTATTATAATATCGCAGCTCCACCAATACTGCCTAAGCCAAAGATGTACTACTTTAAGCCAGCATATATTGCTGTCAGTGAAGCACTACCCCTACCCGTTGGTACTTTATATATAGTAGTGTCTGTGTACAAATACAGTCCTGGCATGTGATCTTATGGAGGTCTGCGGATCCTTTGTAGTAATTAACCCGTACTTAATTTTAAGAAACACGTGTCTAACTTTAAAAAATGGAAAAATAGTATTGCTGGCCCCTAATGTTGGCGATGTAGAAGATGACTTGACTATTATAACTCATGGTTTTGCATCCCTTCATACACACCTGGGTCTATACCCAATCAGACATACTCTATTTTATGGTAAAAACCTAGATTCATGGGTTACTGATTTTGTCTGGCCTTGGGAGAGACTTCTTAGGCAGGAACCTAAATTAAGTTACTACTCTGCACTCTTAGCACTTAATGAGTTAATTCGTAGTGGTGTTACAGCTGTAGCTGATATGCACTTTAATGAAGAATTAATAGCTAATATCCTTGAAGAGGTAGGTGTCAAGGGCGACCTATGCACTGCCATAATGGAGAAAGGAGTCTTTGACAATTTCGAAGAAGCAGTTGAAGAAAACTTAAGCTTAATACAAAGTTTGCAGAATAAGCCAGGTATTGCTGTTAGATTAGGTCCCTGCACACCTAGAGCTCTAACTCCTGCTCAAGTAAAGTATGTTATTGACTTAGCTATTGAATTACGAGTTGGAATTCACATGCATGCAGGCGAGGTCTATGCGGATAATGAGTACATAACAAAGTTCTTCGGCTTAAGTATGGGTGATTTCTTTAAGTACATTAGGTTAGGTGCAGTTGACACCATACTAGCCCACGGTATCTGGCTTCTAGATGGACTGAGCACTTTAATTGGAAGACCTGTTGTAATTACACATTCACCCAGATCTAATATGCTCTTAAATAATGACTTAATTAACGTAGGGAGAATAATAGCCGAAGGAGTAGAGGTTGCGCTAGCTGTTGATGTTGCACCAACTTATAGCATCCTAGATGAATTAAGGACATTTCTTTACGTGCAGAGACCTAAGAGTCTCGACTACTACGATATATATCGCATGATAACTGTGGTGCCCTATAGGTCAATGGGATTCGGTACTGGGTCTTTAATTGTTAATGAGCCAGCTGACCTAGCTATCTGGAAAATTAACAATAAATTAGGTTATACAATTAAAAGTAAGCTAAATATCCTAGCCCCACATCTTATGAGCATTATCTTAGGAGCTCTAGCAGAGGGCAGTGCAAAACTCCAGAGTCTTTATGCCAGCGGTAAGCTAATAATTAAAGATGAGGAACCAATAATACCACAGTCTGAAGTTAGTAAAGCAAATGACAAGATTGCTGAGGCTATCCGTGACCTCTTCGGTAAATCAGCTTCACCATAACTCTGCCGAGCTCGTTAAAAAATACTTCAATTCCCTTGGCAATGCCTTTATCATAAGTTGTCTCAACTACTTTTGCCCAGTTCACCTTTAGTATTATGTAGGTTAGGAGAATTGTAATGGCTACTAAAACTGGTACAAAGAATATATTAATGCGCATTAATTCTACAAGCCATGAGGCATATATTACCACAATGGCAGTAAGTATGAACTTCCCCATGAGTATAGCTATGAAGTACATTATCAAGGAATACCTCATGACACCTAAGGGTATGTATAGAATGTCATCAGGAAGTGGCGTTGCAGCAAAAGCTAAAATAGCTAGAAACAGAGATCTTCGCGCCACTTTCTTAAATAACTCGATGTTTTTCCTGCTTACTTCACTTAACTTTACGCTGAAAGCCCTACCAATAAAATATATTATTGACTTACCGAAGGTAGCTCCGATAGCTGAGCAAAACACCAACACCAGCTTACCCGCAATTCCCTTGTAAATTGCTGCATAACCAGCAACTATCCCTAAGTATGGTATACTAACAAAGGGTATAGCGTTAGATATGATGCTTATTATAAAGACCCCTAGCGGAGCTACTAA
>CAYZJX010000026.1:0-13603 GCA_964479035.1 uncultured Desulfurococcaceae archaeon | reverse complement strand
AAGGCTCTATCAGTCTTACGCTTTCTCAGCTCTTTTAGTGCATTATAAATTGTATCATTTTTACCTAACTTCAGAACTGATTTAGTACCTACCTCACCTACCGTTAAGAAGTCTATATCCACAATTATAGCCTCCTTAGCGCCTTAATTACATCTTTCTTTGTTAAGAGACCAACTAGATCTCCTTCGCTGCTTGTTACAGGCAGAGTCCCAATGCCATTCTTAACCATTATGTCTGCGGCTATGGCTAAGTCTTCTTCAGGCCTAACAGTAATTGGGTCTGGAGTCATCAAGTCACCAGCTAATGGAATAGTATATAGTCTAACAATACCTTCAAATCTTCTACCAGTATACCCAGGACGCTTGTAATACTTTATTGAGCCACCCCTAATTAAGCTGGGAATATTCAGGAATGCTATATCAACTTTTGTTATTACTCCAATAGGCTTATTACCTTCAACAACAACAGCTTTTCCTAATCCTGTCTCCTGCATAAGGTCGATGACATAGTATAAACTATGTGTAACGTGAACTATAGGTACTTTGTCGCTCATAAAATCAGATACTTTATAGCATCCATAGTATCTTTCAGCGTAAGCCCTCACTAAGTCTGTTCTCGTAATTATGCCTTGCAGCTTTCCGTTTTTATCGAGAACTAGCAATGAGCCTATGTTTCTTTTTAGCATAGCCTGTGCTGCTGCCTTAATAGTCCTACCAGGCTGTATCGCATATACAGGACTCGTCATTATCTCATAGGCCAGAATATTAGTTAGTGGCTTTATGTATCTTCTCTTATTAAAGACAACCCGTATGAAGTCACTCCTACTTATCATACCAATTACATTACTATTATCAACAATGACAATTTTACTTACCTTGTGACGTATCATTAAGTTCCTAATATATGCAAGACTATCATTTTTCGAGGCTGTTATGACCGGACTACTCATATATGATGCAACTCTAGGTGGCATGACTGCATCACCGCGCGACAACACCATAAAGAATATCTCTTTCCGTTATAATACCAATCGTATTGCCATTTTTAGTAACAAGCAGTGAGTCGACTCCTGCTTCAGACATTTTGGCTGCAGCAAAACCTATGTCGTTATCCGGCTCAATCGTCACGATATTAGTTTGCATTACCTCAGTTACAGGTAACGAGTGTATTTCGTCAAAAGTGTACTCCTTCAGCATATCAAATACCTTATGCTTTCCGAATAGATCTATTATGTCTCTCCATGTGATTATACCAATTACATCACTATCCCTAGTGATGGGCAGTCTTCTTATGCCTAGATTCACCATAAGCTTCATAGCTATACCTAAGGTATTGCTATAGCTTAATGAGATTATACTGGCACTCATTACGTCACTTACCTTAACCCCTACGATTTTTGAAGTTAAGTACTTTATTAACTCCCCTTCAGTCACAACACCAACAACCTTATCCTCACTAACTACTGGTACTGCACCAACACCGTAGCTAACCATTAAATTAAGTAAGTCAGATAACTTCGATTTAACATCAACAACCAGAGGCCTGGTATTAGCTATTTCTCTCAATGAAGCCGACAGAGCAGAGTATACCTTACCACCATAATTCTTTTGAACTATCGTATACTTTATACCTCCACCAAAGTAATCAACAAGGTCCATACCCGTAATTATACCCAGTAATCGTCTCTCAGGATCAGTAATCGGAATTAATCTAGCACCTGAAGAACTCATTACCTCACACGCATTAATTACAGTAGCCTGCATGCTGAGGAGTGGTATTTTTTTATTCGATATAGCTTCTAGTTCTGGAGGTTTAGCATATATCCGGTCCTTAAAATTTGGTTTACCGTCGCTTCTCAACCACCTATTACGCTCTACGATTCTGCGCGGTACATATATTTTAACCAATCCTTACTCACCCCAATTCTATATTGAGAAAAGCTCTACAAACATCGCTGCGGTCAATAATACCGATAAGCTTCAGCTTGGGGTCAACTACTGGCAGCCTACCTATGTTTGACTTAACCATTTTTGATACGATCTCCTTTAACCTCGTGTCCGGTCCGACGGTAATCGGAGGTGTAGTCATAGCTTCTCTAACTCGCGGCCCGTGCTTTGGACCCGACTGCGACTCTAACTCTACACGCGTGTACCCTTTCTTAAGTAAGTCATGTTGTGTTATCATACCTACTATAGTAAGACTCTTATTCTTGACAACTGGAAATCCACTGAATCTCAACTGTGTCATTTTACGCCATAACCTACTGATAACGTCCTCTGGATACACATATTCTACATCCCGGCTCATTACCTGGCTGGCACTTATTTTTAGGACTTCGTGATCTGTTTTAATAAGATACTTAAGAAGGTCGTCCAGTGAGAGAACGCCTATAAATCTGCCTTTAACGTCGTCAATCACTGGTGCGTACCATTCGTCAAGCTCTATCATTACCTTAAATGCGTTAAGAGCATCTTCACCAGGTTTAAATGAAAGTGCCGGAGTATCCATTATATTCCTAGCTAATGCATTTGAACGCGTTGATGTTATAAGGAGTATATTCTCTCTCCTTATCACACCATACAGACGCGAAGAATCATCAACTACAGGAATCATCCTAAGACCTAAATCACGCATGAGAGCGCGTGCCTTAGTCGCAGGATCATCAGGTAAAATAGTAGGATAGAAGGAGTCTATAAAATATCTAACACGCAAATTAGCACCCTATGAATTTTAATGTCAACAGAGGTTTAATATTTAAATGAATTAATACATTACTTAACCAGCTTAATTAGAGTGCTGGGTCCAGGGATTCGGTCAAGAATATCATCTACTGTTAGTGTTTTTAGCCTCCTATCACTAGTAGAGAATTCTTCCTTAATTTCTATAGCGACCTTCCTCTGCGGCGTACCACCAGGAATAAGCACAGCATACTTGGCAGCTCTCTTGCTAATTAAATCCTCTGGGCCAACTACAAGTTCATAATATTTATCATCATATATCTGCACACCTATAGCTAGACGTAAAGGCACACCTCTTACGTAGTTTCTTTTGCCATATACCATGAAAGCTCCTTTCGGCAGGTACTGTCCAGAAGGTGCTGACTTACTTACCTGCTCGCCCCAAACCCAGAATACATCTAGCGCACCCACACCAGCTTTCCATCCTTTACTGTAGGATGCAGCAAGAACAGATACTTCATAAATATCTCTTTCTGAAGGCTTGATGCCCCTACACTTCAGCACGAATGCAGGTGCGCCATGCACCTCTGCATGAATAAATATGTCATTCTCGTTTAAGTACTTCCTAACTATTTTTTCATTTTGCTGTGCATCCTTACCTCCAATTGCAAGAAATCCGTTCGATGTTATAATCCAATGATAGCTCGTGTACCATTCAACTTTTTTAAGTAATGGCTTAATTCTGGCTCCAGCATCCAATATAGCTGACTTTTCCCTCAACTTAATCTCTAATTCGCTAACGTATTTCTCAGCTTGTGCCACCTTATCTGCAAGATGCATGTAGCGCTTCCTTAGCTTATTATACTGAACATGGATCTCCTCAGTAATCTTTAGCGTTATATCCCCTTCATCCACCACTACTGTAAAGGTTCCTTCTGAAGGATTTATTTTATTGATGTTTCTGCAAACCTCTATTACCTTATCCCAGCCAGACGTCTTTACTATCCTCTTAACGCATTCCCACGCCTCTTCAAAAATGTTGTAATTTCTCTCAAAAACATGGATTATGTACTTAACCTTAGAATATTCATTCCTAAGCCTATCTAAGTCCTTAAGAGCTTTATTAACTACTGCTTTTAACTTAGCTGTTTCTGAGGATAATCTTTTTTCCTCTACCTCTTTTAATGTTGACGCATAAAGAGCTCTGTAGTACTCGTCTATTGCTTCATTAAATAATGGAAAAACTATCGTGTCACAGTCTGAAGGTAACTTAGATGGCACGAAAGGATGAAATGATACATAGCCTTCACGGCACTTCACTACTACAGGTAAAGGCTTATTTATGACTGACTCAATAAATACTAAAATCTTCTTTCGTATTCTACCTACCTCATCTAATGATAAAGTTGAAGTCTTTAGCTTACGTTCAGACTCATCTAATACTTCATTAACTACTTCAGGCGGAATACCTAGTTTCTTCACTAATCCTGCACCTAAACTTTGGGCGTTCTTGACGATCTTTAGCCATTCTTCAGTACCAGCACGTCTCGGATTAGGAAGAAGTGGTGGGAAATTATATATTATCCCAGGGTACACCTTCCTATCACGCAACTTTATGTCCTCACTGGATGTCAGTACCTTATGTTTACTATCCAGAACAGCTATAATTCCTCTCGGTATTAATTCAATGACCATTTTAAGTTCATTACCGCCCTTAACAACTTCTACGGTAACTATTCGCTCAAATTCATGCTGACTTACAGATTTTATTCTGGAACCTTTAAGGAACCTCCTAAATAATGGTGTACGTCCTGCTATGTTTGTTAAGGGTATGAACTTTGTTAAGTGTAGCCTTACAGCAGGTTCTACTACTAAGTACTGTACAATACCTTCCGGACTTTTTATTTTAAATAAGTATCCACTCTTACCTATACCATATAAGTTGGTAATTATGCTATCACTAAGAATACTACTTATTTCTTTAACCAAAACAGCTACGTCTAAAGTCGTCAACGATCTTTTATGAAATAATCTCATTGGTTATTCACCGATCATAATTTTAACTTTTGGTCTTATGTTTAGTTACTACACATATTATTTCGTTTCTATATGCCTTGCCCAGCAGCTTTGACCCATTAGGACAGTGATTGTCCCTACTTGCATCACGGTTCTCGTCTTCATACATTATAGTCAACGTAAGTATGCCTTTATGTTCTAAATGATTTTGTGCATAGTAATTAGTAATTGCATTAACACGGTACATAGAGCAGAGAACTGATATTAAAAGAATTAAATCGAATTTTGCATTCTCTCTAATGGGCGGATATAGTAGATCTCCTGCTACGAATTCAGCAATGCAGTCACAACTATCAGTAAGTGATAATATTTTCTCTCTCGCGATATTTAGTAAATTAAAGCTTAAATCAATACCTAAATATAGCGAGTTTTTCAGGAACTTCTCGCAACTAAAGAGGAGAAATTCCCCAGTGCCGCAACCTAAATCTAGAACCTTCTTGCCCCCAGCCTTCAAGACCTTACCTATAATTGAGTACTTATTACGCTGCTCGCGAGCATAAAGACCATCATAGGAAGATGCAATAGAGTCGTACCATTCCATAACTCGTAGTATTTCAGCTAATGAAATGGTTCCCCTCAATATCTTGTTGAATCCTTCTTTGCATTTATTCTGCATCACTGATCTTGTTAATAAATTTCTACAAGCGCCATTTTTTACGTTTCTATACCTACTTTAGATTTAGGTAAATAAACATCCCATCATTAGTGGAAGAAGTAACTCATTAACTCGTAAATAGCAACCCAAAATATAAACTCTGCACTGTAAAATACAGTAATACCTTTGGTAAGTCGAAGAGCTTCTAAAACTTCAGATTCTCTAGTTAGAAATTTCCTAATTAGGATTGATGACAATGGCTGCGATATAAAATAAAAGCTAAAGAAAAGAGTCAAGAGCAATGTATCTGAAAACGGGTGATGCATAAACATGTTTACTACATATGTAAGCGGTGCTAGAATAAGTCCAAATAAGGCACCCACTAAAGCCTTAATTATGAATACATCCATTCCTCGCACCCGGAAAATATTAAGTGCTACACTATTAATTTTCCGCCATTCAAATTCATGAAGTCAAAATACTTAATTAAGTCCTCACGTATAATATTCTAATCTATGAGTAATTCCTTAATGTAAGTAATTACCTTTCGAGTAATATCCTCTAATAATGTTGAATCACATTTCATTATTGATGAGGCTATGTAACTTGAAAACTCGCTAATTGCTAGCAGGCTCGCATCTATAATATTATATACAATATTATATACATTAGGGACAACATAAACAGAGAGTACCCTAGATTTAGAATTATATTCGTAAAGAAGTATTATTCCGTTTTTAACCATAGCAAATCTCATTCTACCATCTAATTTAATGTACTTCACGTTTTTCCTTCTTAAAGCGTCTAGTAGCTCGTTCTCATCGCTGATCGTGATGTAAACCCTAATAGTTGCTGAGCAGTACCTTGAGAGTTTGGATATTTTACTAATGAAATCGTAATTTATGTCCTCACGTGTAATTATTATTTCAGCATCATACACACCTGTAAGTGTATCAAGATGCCTTATTCTTCCCTTTAGGTTTTTAATAATCCTACTAAATCTTATGTAATACTCATTAAGTAATGACCCCGCAACCCGTAAAATAATCCTAGTACGCATATAACACCCTTACCAGATATTATGCTAATATTGCTACTAAGCTTTATGACTTACAATTTAATTACCTTAAAGCTCCACATACTAAATAGGATGACTTGAAATGACCGAGAAAATGGCTTGTATTGTTTGTGGCAGGAAGTTCCCTAGAGGACAAGGGGTCGTATTCATAATTGACAATAAAGAATATGCATTTCACAGTAAGAAGTGCGCTATGAAATTTATTAGAAAAGTTATTGAGGAGTTAGATAAATCAGTACTTAAGCCTGTTTTTGACAGAGTAGCAAGCGAATTCGAGAGGGAACTCGAATTAGCTAAGGAGAGAACCACTAAGAAGATAACTTGAAGTTTTTTAGCGTATATAATATTATGTTTAAACAGTAGTTCTGGGATGATGTATGTGGCGGTCTCAGATTGATGAAGACTTAGGAGCCCCCTGACCTACTTGTTACTTCTCTGGTCTTGCCTCTGTAAGTATGGGTAGTGTAACTCCCCGCTGGCCTTGATACTTGCCCTTATACGGCTTAGTCACAGGCGTTGTTAACTTAGCGAATACTACGTGGAGAAATCTCGTACCTGCAGGAACCTTTACTGGAAATGACGTAGACAATAACTCTATTGTTATTTGACCTTCGAATCCACCATCAATTATTGTCGGAGGTATGAGTAGGCCTAACCTTGCGAACGTTGATCTTATCTCAACAAATCCCATAAGCTCCGGCGGCAATGATACATATTCAAGCGTGTGTAGTAGGTACCTGCTATTCGGCTCCAGCACTATTGTATCTGACTCTCTGCAGAAATACCTTTGTCTAATATCCTCCCCCAAATTACACTTAGTTAAATCCAACATGGTATCTGACTCAATAAGCTTGCAATATTCCCTACCTAACCTTAAGTCAACTCCATTTTCTCTTACTATGTCCTCGGAAAAAGGCTCTATCCTTAACCTACCATTGTTTAAATACGCTCTTAAATCGAAATCAGACAAGATCATTTTAACCCACCTCACAACAAAATAGATTAATTAGATTTCTAATCTCAGGTATTACCCTACCGACCTCATTTATCATTGAATCGACAAGTTCTCTTATTTCCCATTGAGCCTTATTACTTAGTCTAAGACATGCTATATGAAGTAATTCCCTAAGATTAACTGTCATTAGCATGTTAGTTGTTACCGCCTGAGGTAAGATGTACCGGGCATCTTCAGGCGGAATACCCGATTCTACCATTTCCGTGTATAGCTTGAAGGACTCCTCAATGAGTGAGTGAAACTTATTTTCATAGCCCTTTAGCCTGACTGATTTAGGCACAATATATTCCTTACTAACAACCGAGTACCTTTGTGATTCCTGCGTATATGAGGCAATCCTATGCCTAACCAGCTGGTGCGAAGTAACTCTACTGATTCCTTCTATGAGAAAAGTAAATACTATATGCTCAAGTACTGAGGGAAACTTTGTTGCTTCTTCAAGCCACTTGCCGATGCCTTCTTTAGGATACTCCTTCAAGTAGTAAGTAACACCTTTTTTCCTCAAATTACCTGCTGAGGTCTTTACTGCCAGAAGCACCAATCTTCTCGGATCTTCAACTTGACCGCTTGACCAAGAAATGAGCCTAACCCTAACCAATGAATCCCTACACAACGCTCAAAACATAAATTCTTAAAAGGACTTACACCGCTCATTATACTCTTTAACTAGATCTCTAACAATAATTTTGCCACCTGGATTGACTTCTTTAAATGTCATAGCTGTAAACTTCATGACTTTGACCTTAGTACTTAGCCAGCAGTCAGGCGGCATTCCTGCCTTAATGCACGTCTCAGAGAGAAATGTCTCTGAATCCCAACAGTACTCTATAGGAACCTCTGGAAGAAGTAATCCTTTATAGATACCGTACTCAACTATTAATCCATCCTTCCCTAAGGTAATTGAGTCAGTGATTCTCCAACGATCACTAACTTCTATTATTTCCGACAAAGATAGCACAGATACCTCAAATATTATATGCTTTAACTCATGAAGCTCTACGGGAGGAAATCTCGGGTCCTGTGTGGCAGCAGCTATAGCAGAGTTTATTACATTAATTACTAATGGCTCAATAGGTTCTAAATACCCTATACAACCCCGTAATTCCCTTCCAATACTACTAACTTTAAGTAGGGTTGTAAATGTCATTCCACGCTTAAATAACTTACCAGGTGTGTTTTCTGGAGGTTTAATTATGTTGCCCTTACTAAGGTATTCTATAACAGCTTTCCTTGCTAACTTAACAAGAAATATACCATCAGATAGAGTTAGTTCCTCCGGTCTTATACACTCTCGATTACCTGAGAATATCATCTTAATTACCTACCTACTTTCATTTTCGCTAATTCTAAAATATTGTTAATTGTTCTCCAGTGATTACCCTGCCAAAATACTCTACCGCACTTCGGACATTTCCAAAATGTATCGTATCTAGCCCCTACAGAAGGGGGGACAAATGATAGTGCTTCAGCCTTAGTTATTATCTCTAACTCTGTATTACAGTACGGACACCTAGTCTTATTTGGCTTAAAACTTAATTCTATCCCTGTCCTTCTAGCTATATTAGCTAACATATCGGATATGTCTGAAGGCTCTACGTACACTGCCTTAAGACCTCTTTTACGCGCTCGTCTGAAAAGCCCTAAGTCCCTAGTGACTATTATCCTATCATCCTTAGAAGCTATCTTCAAGATTTCCCAGTCCTCGTAATTTTTAGAGTACAACGTATCGTAACCTAACATCCTCAGCCATCTGGCTACATCGCCTAACATAGCGTCCACTATAAACTTCATTGTCTACTACTCAAGTATATGAGGACTTAAATTAACTAATAAATAAATCCTCCATTAAGGACTCTATAATATGGTATCATAAGTAATAAAGCTAAAAAGCTAGTGTAAACATCTTAGAAATAGTACAAAGGTGGGTGATATAATGAAGAACCCAGCCGGTATTGGTATCGTGATAGGCTATCGCAGGGGAAGTAATATACAGTACACCAAACAGGTATTAATTAAAGTAATAAGTGCCTCAGCAAAGAAGGTAGATAACTTAATCGGTGCTAAATTATTAGTTAAAGATACACACGGAAATGAATATCATGGCAAAATAATAAGGGTTCATGCGAGAGGTAGAAATAACGTTGTCATAGGTGTATTCAATAGAAACCTGCCAGGACAAGCAATAGGCACTGAAGTATTAATTTACAAGTAATGTTGCCATATTATATAGGAATTAGTAGAGCTTATTAGATGAAGTAAGGATTTTTAATCGCTAATAAACTCATTATGCTTGAGGTTCGGTATGCCGCTTAAGGGCGAAGTTAGAGAGGCTGAGCTACTGATATACGGCAGAGCATGCCCAAATTGCGGTGGCTTCATAAGCGACACAAGGCTCAAAATGGGTGTGCCCTGTACATCATGCTTAAGGACGCTTCCTAAGGATGTATCTATAGACAGCATCTATAGTGAACTAAAGAGAATAGGTAAGTTGGATGGTTTTCGAGCACTATATTCTATTAGGAAAAAGTATGAAGAAATGGTTGATTTCTTTAAGAGATGCGTAGGTAATGAACCATGGAGTATTCAGAAATTATGGTTGAAGAGAATAGCGAAAGAAGCCTCCTTCGCTATGATAGCACCTACAGGTATAGGTAAGACCACCTTCGGTATAGCTGTTGCACTGTACCTAGCATTAAAAGGCCATAAAACATACATTATAGTGCCGACTACCACCCTCGCTATTCAATTAGAGAAGAGAATAGAAGAAATGTCAGTTAGGGCTGGAGTAATAGTTAGGGCTTTAGTAATTCACTCAAGATTAAAGAAGAAAGAAAAAGAAGCCCGTGAATCACAATTAGATAATTCTGAGGGTTTTGACATCCTGGTTACAACATCTAATTACTTGCTAAGGAATGCAGTCAGGATAATTAAGCATAATTTTAAGTTAATTTTTGTTGACGACGTTGATGCTGTCTTACGTGGGTCAAAAGCCATTAATTACATACTGTACATGGCTGGTTTCGATGATAGTGATATAGAGAAAGGGCTCAAGATAATTAAATTAAAGAGAGAACTCGCATATAAGGGAGGAGACCTTGAGCTACTCAATAAAATAAGTAAGCTAGAAGAGTCTCTAGAGAGAAAGAGGAGAAAACTAGGAAAGATAG
This sequence comes from uncultured Desulfurococcaceae archaeon, assembly GCA_964479035.1. Taxonomy (GTDB): domain Archaea; phylum Thermoproteota; class Thermoprotei_A; order Sulfolobales; family NBVN01; genus B83-G16. Next base: position 2,994 of record CAYZJX010000026.1, on the reverse strand, counting down.
TAGTAATAGCATCAGCTACAGGAAATCCCAGAGGTACTCGAGTTAAACTCTTTAAGGAGCTAATGGGCTTTGAAATAGGTGCTAGACCTGAATTCATAAGAAACATTATCGATTGCTATTTAAAGCCTAGAGGTAGCAAGCTGAAAGAAGTAATAAGGCTAGTTAAGGTATTGGGTGGTGGAGGCCTTATATATGTTCCTATAGATGCTGGCAGAGAATACGCAGAAGAGGTTGCTAAGGAACTAAGAAAAGCAGGGATTTCCGCTGAAGCCATACACAGTAAGAACATTAGGGCAATAGATGCCTTTGTGGCGGGAGAATTAAGCGTACTTGTCGGTGTAGCCACATACTATGGTGTTCTCGTTAGAGGGATCGACTTACCTGAGATAATAAGGTATGCTATTTTCATCGGTGTTCCCAGGCATAAAATAGGCCTTAAACTTAAGGAAATAAAGCCGCAGGACATCTTGAGGCTCCTTCCCTTGGTCAGAGATGCTGTAGATGATGATAAGCTAAAGAGAAAAATAGATAGTTACATAGCTAGAATTCGACGAACCTTACGCAGGCTTGGCGGCTTTGCACTTCAGAAAATAGATGAAGTACTTAGAGGAGAAAGAGGGCCGGAGTCAACATTTGAGCGTGAGTTTATTGAAGCATTAAATTTGTTGAAAGACCTTATTAGTAAGGACAAGGTATTAAATGCTATTAAAAAGAATCCTGAAGTAGCCGTTATTGAAGAAAACGGTGAACTTTATGTTTTAATACCGGATGCGCCAACATATATTCAAGCAAGTGGCAGAACATCAAGGCTTTACTTAGGAGGAATTAGTAAGGGCCTCTCAATAGTTCTAGTAGATGACGATAGGCTGCTGAAAGGCATGGAAAGGAGGCTTAAGTGGATTATTGAGGACTTTAACTTTAAATCTTTAGAAAGTGTTGACTTAAAGAAAGTACTTGAGGAAATAGATTTTGATCGTAACATAATTAGGGTACTTAAGGAAGGGAAAGTACCTAGAGAACTCTTAATAAAGAAGGGTAAGATTCTTGAATTAAAGACAGCACTATTAATTGTTGAATCACCTAATAAGGCGAGAACTATAGCTAGATTCTTCGGTAGGCCAAGCGTTAGGGAGTACGGTAGGCTACGTGTATATGAGGTCAATTTAGGAAACTACACTCTGCTAATAACAGCTAGTGGCGGCCACATTTATGACTTGATAACAGACGTATTCGATATTCCTAATATATATGGTGTGGCCTATGTAACTAGGGATAAAGAAGTAACATTCATACCTATTTACACTACTTTAAAGAGATGCATGGATAAAGGTCACCAATTCACTTCAGAAATTAATGAAAACTCACCTAAGTGCCCAATATGTGGTTCCTCAAGTATATTTGATGCTAAGGTAACTGTTGATGCAATTCGTGATGTAGCCTTAGAAGTTGATGAGGTACTTGTCGGGACGGATCCTGATACTGAGGGAGAGAAGATAGCTTTTGATATAGTAAATACAGTGCTTCCAGTAAATAATAATGTAAAGAGGGTTGAGTTTCACGAAGTAACAAAAAGAGCAATAATTAATGCAGTTAATAATTCAAGAGGTGTTGACTTAAACTTAGTGAGAGCCCAGCTAGTGAGAAGAATTGAGGACCGCTGGTTAGGGTTCTCGCTCTCCCGCTTACTTCAAACAGAGTTTTGGCAGAAATTCTGTAAAGAAATAGCATTATCGTCAAGCGATAAGGAAGGTATTAGGTGGTACCTAAGCCTATGTTCAGAAAACCCGCTAGAATATAGAAACTTAAGTGCTGGCAGGGTTCAGACGCCTGTTCTTGGATGGATAATTCAGGCATATGAAGAGCATGTCAAGTCTAAGAAACTCTACGTAATTGTTGATATTGATGGTATTCGTTTAGATATGCCAGTACCCGAGAATTTACGTAAAGAGTTGAGGCTGGGGCCTAAGTCAATAGCCGAGGTTACAGTAACCATCTCTGATATTAAAGAGGAAGTTACTGATTTAAACCCCCTACCACCCTATACCACAGACTCAGCACTTGCAGACATAAGCTCAATACTTAAAATACCCGCTCCTAAAGCAATGCAAATACTTCAAGATCTATTCGAACTAGGTTTCATAACGTACCACAGAACTGATAGCACTAGGGTTTCAGATGTAGGCATAGCAGTAGCAAGAGAATACCTCAAAGAGCAGTTAGGAAATGAATTCAATAATTACTATAATCCAAGAACATGGGGGGCTGGGGGGGCTCACGAAGCAATAAGACCTACTAGACCCATAGATGCCAGCACCCTACGTAGCTTGATAAGCGAAGGTATTATTGAGCCTGTACGACCTTTAACTAAGGCGCACTATAAGGTTTATGACTTAATCTTCAGAAGATTTATAGCATCACAATCGAAGTCAGCTAGGGTTAAGAAATTAATTTTTAAAGCAATAGCCAAGATTAAGCTAAGAAATGAGATGGAATTAAATATTGGAGAAAGAAATGTTGAGGTTTATGTAGAGACCCTATTTGATGGGTTCCTGAAGTACTATTCATACATTATGTTCAGAAAAACAATCAAACCCGGGACATACTTGTTTAAAGAAGGTGAATTTGAAGTAAAAGAAAAGCATGAGAAACCACTACATACACAGGCAACTCTAATTAAGTTGATGAAAGACCGTGAGATTGGGAGACCTAGTACATACGCAAAAATCATTGATACGCTCTTTAAGAGAGGTTATGTCACCTTTGAGAAAACGACTAAGCGTGGAATCGTTCCGCTGTTATTAGGCAGAAAAGTTTATGATTACCTTACAAAAAGGTATAGTGAATTAGTTAGTGAAGAACGTACAAGGGTGCTAGAGAAGAAAATGAAAGCCGTAGAAGAGGGTTCCGTTGATTATAAAGAGCTTATTAGAGAATTAAATAAGGAATTAAGTCAGAATAACTTGATTCCTGGTGTTGAATAGTGGCTCAAAATAC
>CAYZJX010000025.1:10242-13627 GCA_964479035.1 uncultured Desulfurococcaceae archaeon | reverse complement strand
TGCTTGAAGAATAGGGGTATAGGTAGAGGGTCAATAGTCCATATACAGCACGATTACGACATTTTTAGAAATAATGTTGAATTTGTGAATTTAGTAAGGAAGCTGAAGGAGGCAGGAATTAAAGTTGTGATTACAATGCACACGGTAGCGCACGCCCTAAAGAATATTGAGTACGTGAGATTTCAGAGAAAACTAAGTAAGGTCGCTGACGTAATAATAGTGCATAGTTTTCTGCAGGAATATGAACTCATAGCTCAAGACGCTGACGCGAGTAAGATAGTAAGGATACCTCACGGCACACTCCTAAATCCCTTCATTAACTACGACAGGGTGAAGCTGCTCAAGAGCTTAGGTATTGACTCTTCTGAGGAGCTAGCTGATAGCACATTAATTACTGTACCAGGACTCATAAGGCCTGTTAAGGGACTTGAAGTGTTCTTAAAGGCTTTTAAGCTAATTAGGTCTAAGTACGATGTTAAGTTCCTCCTTGTTGGGTCGCCACAGGGCCAGGGGTATGAGTACCTGAGGAAGCTCGCACCTGTACTCAGTAAGCTTAATGGAGCTATCTTCATGAACAAGTTTCTCTGGAGGAATGAATTGCTAGCCTACCTAGCTTCAATAGATGTTGCAGTGTTTCCGTACAGAGACATACGCCACTATGCTGTCAGCGGGATCTTCCACTTAATTATAGGAAGTAGAAAAGCTACTGTATGCACTAAAATACCTAAGCTAGTTGAGTGCTACAATATAGCACCTGAGTTCACAATACCCACAAACACGCCTGAGGAAATAGCAAGGAAAATAGAGTTCATATTAGATAATCCAGAAGTTGTTAGGGATGCTGTTAGCAGACTCTGGACTTATGCGAAGGAGACTAACTGGGATAAAGTAGCAATAATGCACTGGAGGTTCTACTTGAGAGCCCTGGAGTCATAAGTATTCTTACTAATTAGCTATGCTGAGATGAAGCCTCTATATAGGGTTGTAATTGGGTTATGTTACTGTGCTAGCTAAGATCCTAAAGGAACTCCATATAAAGCTCAGGAAGTATAGTGTACCTGTAAGTGATGCCATAAGGCTGACGAGAGAAGTTAAGATTAAGAAACCAGAGGATATAATTAAGGCCTAGGAGACTTGGATAAATGAGATATCATATGTTCAGTCTTGAAGTGGCTTGAATTTCTACCTATCTCTACTTAGTGAGACGACGGTAAAATATACTAGGTTGTTTCATAGTATAAGTTGTGGTGTTAGCTTGACTGAGTTAATTTATCAAAAAGACAGCTACCTTAAGGAATTAGTAGCCGAGGTAGTTAAGGTTGACGAAAGTAAGATTTACCTTGACAGAACGATATTTCACCCTAAGAGTGGTGGTGTAGATAATGATGTTGGGAAGTTTATTCGTGAGAGTGATGGGGCTGAGTACAGTGTAATTAGTGTGTACTATGATAGAGTTTCGGGTGAGGTCATTCATGAAGTAGAGGAAGGACACGACTTGAGGGCTGGTGACAGGGTTAAGTGCTTAATTGACTGGGAGCGAAGATATAGGCTCATGAGGCTCCACACAGCTGCACACATATTGTCGGCTATAATGTACAGAGACTACGGAGCGCTCGTAACTGGTGGGAATGTGTCGCCTGATAAAGCATATGACGACTTCAGTCTCGAGGTAATGGATAAGGCAGTATTTGAAAATGCTGTAGCTAAGGCGAATGAAGTAGTAAAGCGGTCCTTACCAGTTAAGGTGTACTGGCTCCCGAGGGAGGAGGCACTGAAAATACCTGGTGTAGTTAAGCTAGCATCTAAGATGCCTCCTGAGGTCAAGGAGCTTAGGATTGTGGAGATACCTGGCATCGATATTCAGGCAGATGGCGGTCCTCACGTAAGAAATACCTATGAGATAGGGAGGATAGTGCTCATTAAAGCAGTCAATAAGGGAAGGAAAAGGAAGCGCTTGTACTACACTGTGGAGCCTTAGTTAATACAAATTAGTACTTTTTCCTTAATTAAATGAGGGGTGGTCAGAAGTGAAATTTCCGGGCCCAGTATTTGCTGTGGGCCTAATTATGCTTGCTGTTGGCCTTGCTATTGTTGGTTTCGGAGCTTACCTAGCTTATGACGCGTACGTGACCTACAGACCTCTCTTACCTGCAGCAGCAACTCTAGAGAAGTCAATAACAAATACAGTCTACGAGCTCCTTAACTTGGTAATTAAGTTGGGATTCCTTGGAGCTATGATTTGGGCAGGCTCTATAGTCTTAGGCAGGGGTGTTGAGGTATTCAAGAGTGAAGTAGTTAAGTTGAAGAAAGAAGTACGTGAGACAAAGGAGGGTAGAGCTGAGGAGGGTAAGGGGAAGTAGGTGTGAATACGCTACTTAAGCTAGGTATAGGTCTAGTGGGCCTCATAGTGCTGTATGGACTAGCAGCCCCCATGGTATTCTTTGTCGCCGATTTAGTACGTCACCCTGGCGCACTAAGAGTTGAAATGGTAGCAGCCCGATTTAATGAATCTCACGTAAAGCTAGTAGTCACTGTCTACTACAATGGCTCAGTCGAGCTTAAGGACGTTAAACTCACTGTACTTGAGAGGGATATCTATTTCGGTGATTTAATCAAAGGTTCAGAGGTTAGTAAGGTAATTACACTACCCATTAGTGCGCTAAAGGAAATCGGAAAGGAAATGTCAGTAAGTTTTAGTGTAGTTGGACTCTATCCTGTAGAGCTTAAAATTAGGAGTGGAACGCAATGATCCCGCCTAAAATTAAGGAAGTGATTAAGGCCATAACCGAGGGGGTGCTAATAGGGCTTCTCTATTACGTGGTATACATCCTCATCCTACCTAAATTATTGGCAGGTATTTTCGGGGAGCTGAAATTAGTTTTCCCAATATCACTCAGGACCTACTTAATAGCCCTGTACCTCTTCGTGGGGTTAGGGACGGCTACATCATTACTTAAGAATCACCCTCTCTCACTTCCCCTTAAATTACTTAGTAAGGTACTTGGAGCTCTCCTAGTATTAGCTATACTGAACTTCGGAATACTGCAGGGAACAATTCCCGTCATGGGTGTGCAGATAGACTTCAGGATAGATATATCGGTGCTTCTCTACGCTATTCTATTATTCAGTATGCTAATGTTTCCGTAACCGTGTGAGAAGAGCTAGAGAAGTATGTGAATTAAATTTATGTAAGATCTCCACAGCTGCATGTTACTTCATGAATTAGCCTATGTAATTGACTAATCCCCTCCATTGCTACTGCTGAGACCTTAGGTACTGTGGCCGCTTTAGCATAACTCCATATAACCTTCAGTACTTCAGCCATCATTTCCCCATATACTCCTCTCTTTTGCAGGAGCTTAATTATATGCTCTGCATCACTTAC
>CAYZJX010000025.1:2693-10142 GCA_964479035.1 uncultured Desulfurococcaceae archaeon | reverse complement strand
TACAAGTGCTGCATTCCTAGCTAAGTCGGTCTTATTCATTACAGGTACTACGTCAATACCTAGCCTAGCCTGCAGTGCCGTACTCATAATAGCTATAAATGCGTAGTCTTCTGGATTTCTAACTACTGAAGCATCAATAACAAAGACCGCAATAACACGGCTCTTAGATTCCTTAAGTAAGCTGATCAACTTAGGTGCTATGTCCTTAAAGACAAAGACCTCCATTTGTCCTGGCGTGTCAACTAAAATGAAGTCGGCTTCAGTTACACAGAATTTACTGACGATAGACTTGAGCTTCTTAGTAATTAGCTCAATAGACTTAATTAATGCACCTTAGGTCCTAGTTTGTACTTAAGTGCTATTTCTCTAGTACTTACTACAGACCTAACATCGAAGTCCGGCTCATAGGGAATATAGTCAGCAGCAGGATCTAAATTAACCTTAAACACCCTAATACCTTCAAACTTACTCAACCACCTAGCATAAGCAGCAACCAAAGTAGACTTACTAGCACTGGCAGGACCTATAAAAATAATGATAACCCCCATTTACAATCTCACCCATCCAGTCACCAATTAATACACCCTAAATAGTCTAGCATGCATTATAGTATCACCATGAAATATTGAGAAGAGGTAATACTGTGAAGTACTGACTCGGAAAAACTATTTCAGTATCATAGTTAATGAGATAAATTCATTAGTGATTATGGCTCAACTCTAATGCTGGCATCTCCTATAGAATTCGAGTGGAATTAGTAATTAGAATTATAAGAGTGTTATTCGCTACTATCGTTGGGTCTCAACTTGTCTAGTTTCGTTAGTATTGAGCTCGATTTCGATAAAATATTAGGGTATGCTGAGGATTTAGGCGCTGCATATACTGACTTAAGGTACAATATTCAGCGTGTTGAGACCATAGTTATTGAAAATGGTAATTTGAGGGAATTCTCAAGTAGTGTGAAGAAGGGCTTAGGTATTCGGGTAATTGTTGATGGTTATCAAGGCTACTCATCAACTAGTAGGCTGGATGAAGGAAGTATTAAGGAGGCTGTCAAGAAGGCTGTGGAATTAGCTAAGGCTCTGAAGGGAAGGAGTGAGAAAGTAGTTCTAAGTGAAGTACCTGCCATTAAGGATAGGATGATGGCTCCATATAAGGTAGACCCACTAACTGTTGACCCTAAGGATAAGGTAGAGCTACTTACGCATGTGAATAAGGTAGGTCTCGAGGTTAGGGATGTTAAGTCCTCATTAACTAGGATGGGTATCCAGAGTGATTACAGAATATTTGTCTCTAGTACTGGCTCTAGAGTGGAGACACTAGTTAATTTAGTAGGTATAGGCCAGCTCTCAGTTGCTGGTCAGGCAGGTAGGTTGGAGAGAGTTGCTGACGCACGTAGCAGGGTTGCAGGCTATGAATTCATTAATTCATTTAATTGGGACGACTTCGTTAAGGAAATTTCTGAATTAGCTAGTAAGGCTTCTAAGGCAGGATTACCGCCTGCAGGAACCTACACAGCAATTATAGATCCCGATGTAGTTGGGCTGCTACTTCATGAGGCATTCGGCCATGCTAGTGAGGGTGATTTGGTTGAGGCTGGTTCCAGTGTTCTGGCAGGACAATTAGGTAAGGCCGTGGCTAGTGAGTACGTGACAATAGTTGATGAGGGCGTTGTTGAGGGCGGCTACTTTGCTCCGTATGATGATGAAGGTGTGAGAAAGAATAGAACCGTTATTGTTGAGAAGGGGATTTTGAAGTCCTTCCTCACATCAAGGCATGTAGCAGGTAAGTTAGGTGTGGAGGCAACAGGTAATGGTAGGGCGCAGGACTATGCTGCAGTACCTATTGTTAGGCAGACAAACTACTACATGCTCTCTGGAGACTACAGTGTTGAGGAGCTAATTGAAGATGTAAGTGAAGGCATCTATGTAACAGGTAAGGGAATTACTGGCGGTGAAGTAAATCCTGGGGCAGGAACCTTTACATTCAGTGTGGGTATTTCATGGCTCATAAGAAATGGCGAGAGGAAGGATATGGTTAGGGGGGTTACACTGAGTGGGCTAATACTTGACGTACTCAAAAGTGTTGATGCTGTAGGCAAGGATCTTCGAGTGAGGACGAGCGTCTTTGGCGGTTGCGGTAAAGATGGGCAAACTGTTAAGGTGGGATTAGGCGGACCCCACATCAGGGTCAGAAAAATAACTGTCGGTGGGAGGTGACCGCAGTGGGCAGTATTCAGGAACTAATTAATTTAGATAAAATAGTAAGTAAGGCTGAAGAGTTAGGTGCTAGCGAGGTTGAGGTCATCTTATTTGATGCTAGGTCAGCTGAGGTAATGGGGGTTAGGGATAGGGTTGATAGGGTATTACACAGCATGGTGGCTAGGGTCGGCTTTAGAGTTGCTATAGGTAAGAAGGTCGCCTGCTACGGGTCCGAGGTTTCTGATATTAAGGACATACTTGAAGCTCTTGAGTCGGCTATTAAGGTAGCTAAGGTAATGAGGGAGGACAAGTACTGGAGCGGCCTACCACATAGGCTGGGTATTGGTGGTGATGTAGCCGTACACGATGATATGTTAGCAAAGTTAAGTGTAGATGATGCCGTAGACATGGTTTCTGAGGGTCTTAAAACACTTTCAAGTAAGAACCCTGTAGTTGAACCTGCAGTACTAGAGCTCGTTACACGTGAGGTTAAGTACGCTATAGCTAATAGCCATGGAGGACTAGTTGAGAGGTCAGGTACTCTCGCCTCACTATTCATAGAGGCTAGGTCTAGGGACTCTGGCAGGGAGGGTGTTTACTCAGACTATGCAGTATCTAGGAGTTTGAAGGGTCTCAGATTTAATGACTTGATTAGCAGGGTTAGGGGGAGGGTTGTTGATGCCTTACGAGCTAGGCCTATGGAAACTAAGAGGGTTGATGTGGTGTTCGAGCCTAAGGTAATTGCCGGAGTAGTTATGGCTGCATTCCTTCCAGCTATAACAGCAGATAATGTGCAAGCAGGTAGGTCGCCCCTAAAGGAGAGGATCGGGCAACAGGTGTTTAGTGAAGCATTAACAATAATTGATGATCCATTCAGACCTTGGTTCTATGGCTCAAGGCCCTTTGATGATGAGGGGATAGCAACTAGAGTTAAGGAGGTTGTTAGTAAGGGCGTCCTCAAGACGTTCCTGTATGATTACTATACTGCTGGGAGGGAGGGTAAGGAGTCAACAGGTAATGCGTGGAGGAACTCTCCGGCCTCAAGGCCTAGGCCATGGGCAACCAACCTGGTATTAGCTGAGGGTAGTGCAGCGCTTGATGAAATCTTAAGGGACTGCAGAGAGTGCCTGGTAGTGTCTACAACAATTGGTCAGTGGCTCTCAAACCCTGTCAGCGGGCAAGTAAATGCTACGGTGACTCACGGCTACTTAGTGAAGGGTGGTGAAATAGTAGGTGTTGTTAAGGGTGTGGGGATATCAGGAAACATATATGACATGCTAGGTAAGGATCTGGATGTGATTGGTAAGGGCTTAGACTGCTACATGAATGTCTGCTGCCCTCCAGTACGGGTAAGGAGTATCACGGTAGCAGGTAAATAATGCCAGATCTATATAAATCCTAAACAAGTATTTTTACTTTAGCTCTCCTCACGACATAAGAACCTTTTGCTACCTTAAGGCTCCTAGCTATCGGGCCGCACTTAGCTCTCAGCATGTAGATTAATTGGACACCTTCAGAGCTCTCGTAGTCGCTTAGGTACTCATAGTGCGCCATACCCTTGGATATTATGAGATCCGCGCTCTTAAGTACTTCCTTGAAGTCACTACTTATTTCATTAAAGAATATGCTTGAGCCGTCAGTTCCCGAAGCAATAACGTCATCAAAGCTTTCCTTGAGCTTCAGTTCGCCTACTTCATTAACTGTCACGTCATTCTGAAAGCTGCCTGACTTTACTACAGCTATTACATAAGCACCCCTTCTTCTAAGTTCTTCAGCGAGGAGCTTATCTAGTGCGGCTTCACCAGCATTATCTAGTAAGTAAATTATTGTTTTACCTCTTACTTCCTCAAGTATTGAGACTTCACCCAATCCCGTAACCTCCATCTTGCTTACTAACTCCATTAACTCATCCGCGCTTGGCGGGCTATAGCCTGAAACCCCTAAGTCAAGGCTATTACCTATGAGTGCTGCCTTAATAGCTAGCATTAAGCGCTCGCTCTCACTTAGCTTATTAGCATACTCTTTAAGCCTGAAGTAGAGCTTGAGACCATTTTCATTGGCTTCAGCTTTAATTTCTCTGTAAGGATCTGGGTCATTTAAGAACTCCTTAACTGCTCTGAAGAGCTCGGAAGCTATATAAGTTACATTTAATTCACCAGACTTAATGTACTCTATGTACCTTCTGGCTAATTCACTCATGAAGCGGACAGCTCTTAAGTCATTGCCAGTATATCGCATTAAGATCTCACGACTTCTGACATCAAGTATGCATGGTATGCACTCAACATTAACTTTAGTCAATTATGGCACCCTAGTCGAGATTTTCAGTTAGATACACTAATCAGTATTTCTGTCTTAGCGTGCCATAATAGTAGTAATTGACCTTAAGTACATTAGGATATGTCAGTTAAGCTCTTACTAAGCTTCGTTAGATCCTCGAAGCCGTCCTTAGTTACCACAATATCATCTTCAATTCTTACACCAAATTTGCCAGGAAGATATATGCCTGGCTCTACAGTGAATGCCATGCCTTCCTTCAGTACCATCTTATTCCCAGCTCTTATGTAGGGCTCCTCATGCACCTCAAGCCCCAGCCCATGGCCTGTTCTGTGAATGAAGTACTCACCATATCCACTCTCTTCAATAATGTTTCTCGCGGTCGCATCTATGCTTTCTGCTGTAACACCTGGCTTAACAGCTTTGATTGCTCTCTCTTGAGCTTCCTTAACTATATTATAGATCTTCATGTGTTCAGGCTTAGGCTCACCTAAGACCACCGTTCTGGTTATGTCGGCGAAGTAACCCTCAACCCTAACCCCAACATCAAATAAAACAACATCACCGACCTCAATTCTCCTGCTCGATGATTCAGCGTGCGGAAGTGCTGTATTAGGGCCTGACTGAACGACGCAGAAGGGAACCTCCTCGGCACCTAACTCTTCAGCCTTCTCCCTGACGATCCTGCTGACTTCCTTCTCGGTTAAGCCGCTCTTCAAGTTTCTGAAGCCCTCCTTAATAGCTTCTTCATCTATTCTGCTCGCCCTCCTCATTAACTCCACCTCATAAGTATCCTTAGTAATCCTCATACTATAGACTAAGTCATCTACTTCAGTAAGCCTGAAACCAGCCTTCAGCAGTTTACTTACCGTCCTAAACGGCATGAAGCCCTCAACACCAACAACCTCAGCACCAGCATCCTTAAGCCTCTTCACAAGAATCTCATATGGATCCTCATCATCTCTGTAGCCAATAATACTTAGACCCTCAATACCTAAGGCCTTAGCCCTCTCATACTCAAGCATTGGTGTAATTAGTGATAACTCACTAGAGTAAGTAGGAATTATTAAGGTCAGAAGCCTCTCAAAAGCCTCAACCTTAAAACCAGTAAAGTACCTCAAATTGGGGCCAGGAATAATTAGTGCAGCATCAATATTTTTATTCTTAAGCCCGCTCCTGAGCTTACTGATTCTATTCAGGTAAAAACCCATGAAGCACCCCAAAATTAATTAAATGCCTAAAGTAATATTATTAACTAATTATATAGCTCAAGAAGCAAATGAACCCTTAAATTCCCACTTAGTAGTCGGACACATTTAATTAATTTTAGGTAAAAAGAATATAGTGTTTTACCTGCATGTTCTTATACCTGGACAGACCTCCAAAGTCCGTGAATATTGCAATATGCTCTAGCCCTAACTACCTCTGCCTTTACCTTGAACAGCACCTCAGGTTTATCGCCCGGCTTAAGAAACTTTCTGTAAATTACTTCATCAGCTTCAAGCTCTACCCACTCAATATAGTGCTTCTCCTCCATTGGGTGAGGTTCTGCCCCTACCTTAACTACTATACCATCTTCTACCTTCTCAATTACAGGAACATGCTTTTCCCTACCTACGTCTCTAACCTTCTCTTCAATAAGTCTCATGGGCTGACCGCAGCACACCAAAATACCTCTACCAGGGTGGAGGATCTCAACAATATTACCGCATATATCACACTTATATATCTGCCTTAGTTGAGTAATTTAAATCACCAGTGCTAATAACCGAGTTAGATATTATAAATTATTTGGTTAGAAATACTCAATTACTAAAGGGAAATCCGAACTAAAAAGTACTAACAACTAATTAGTGTAAAGATAATGTGAGTGTGTTTCAAAGTGTTGCACGCGATGAGATAGCGAAGTTGCATGTACAATAGCGTTCTCCACAGTCATTAATTAGGGTTCTATATCAAACGGTATTTCCAGCAGCAGCTTAGATGCTCTGAATCTTATTTTACCTAGCTTAATTTTGCCTACATACTTAGTGCTCTTGGTGTGCTGTTTATTGCATGCGTTTATGTTCCAGATACTTCCGTCTTTATCGTAGATTATTGTTATGTACAGGGTTTTTACCTCCTGAGGTACCGGGTAGAGGTCGTAGATCACATTGCCGTAGGTCTTCTCAGCATCCTCTCTAGGCATGACCTTAACTTCTACAGGTAGGTCCTCCTCAATCTTCTTATTTGCTAGTTCTTCAATAGCTCTAACTTCTTCGGGGGTAGGCTTTCTGTTAAACTTAACTGTTAATCTACCGTGCTTCCCGCTAACATAGGTACTGGCAGTCCACATAGCGTCCTCGCCCAGTACTCTCACAACAGCACCTTTAATGACGTGCAGTGCTGTGTGTGTCCTTACCTCATCTTCGTATTCTTCAGTATAGCACAAATTAGCCACCATGAAGATGTAGTAGGGTCACCAAAATATGAGTTACTGCTAAAATACCTTAACACACTAATGTTTGAAAGCTTAATCTATCTTCTTTCCCACATTAGCGATCTTCGGCTTCAGTACTCTAATAAGCTCATTAACATTAACTAGCACTAAATGATGGAGTGAACCTCCGCCTACCAGCACCTCACCTTTATTGAGGACTGACTCATCAACTACTACATTCAGTTTTTTAACATCCTCAGTTAATGGACTTACCTCCCCTGGCTTAACACCAGTAATGTTAATTACTTCACTATGTCTCGCTAATCTAATCTTCTCAGCACCAGTAACCACAGCTAGTCTTTTAAAGTCTAGCTTCTTGTCACCCGGTAGTATCACAGCATAAGGTTTACTACCTGCAATAACTATCAAAGTCTTCAGTATCTTATCCTTAGAAACACCTGAAGCCCTAGATGCTGAAGCAACACTCTCAACCGTGTCCTTAAACTCCAGAATCTCAGCTTTAATTCCATACTTTCTAATAAACTCCTTAAT